>CAZFCM010000008.1:13951-16331 GCA_964517725.1 uncultured Candidatus Saccharibacteria bacterium
TTACGATGCTTATGATTCGCAAAAAACTTGGATTTTGCGGTACAAACTTATAGGGGCGCTGATTTTCCTAAAAGATAAAGACGAATTTTACTGGAATCTATTTACTGATTATGAAGTACCGGTCAAACATGCCGAAGCTACATTAGTTATTCCGGATAACAAATTCCGGACTTCCGATTATCTGGCAAAAATTTATTCAAAGGATGCTGAAAAAACCAAATATCAAATTGATGATTGGCAGACTTTTCGGTTCTCGGCGGAAAATGTGGCTTCGAGGGGAGTGGTTACTATAGCGGCCGCTTGGCCAAAAGGCTTAATTGATCGGTCGGCTTACTGGAGACAATTTTTCATAGTCAATTATGTGCCGATTGCGTCTTTTTCTATCATAGTTCTTACCTTGATTGCCGTTATGGTTTATTGGTTTTTTAGCGAAAAGTGGCGTCGGGGAAGGGGAACGATAGTTGCGATTTATGAACCGCCTAGAAATCTTCCGCCTGCCATGGCTGAGCTTATTGTAAATGAGAGAATAACCGAAAAATCTTGGGCGGCGACGGCGATTGATCTGTCGGTTAGGGGTTTTTTAAAAATAGAGGAAGACCGTCAAGATCTGCCTGAATTTTTAAAAAAACTTTTTCCGGCAATATATTTTTTCTTTCTGGCTTCTTTTTCAGTTTTTGCCATCTTTTCCGCTTTTAATTTCGGTCAATTTTTGTTTTTAATGATTTTACCGATGATTTTTCTTATTTCTTTTCTTTTTAAAAAAAACAGCAATTTTGGACTCGGTTCTTCGGTCGATTACATAATAAAACAAGTCAAAGATTATGATCCGAATTCAGGATTGCGCGAATACGAAAAAAGTTTTTTGTCCGCTATCATATACCACGGCCAGTTTTCGACTCGGGAAACGAGAAATAATAGGATGGCTAGACGATTGATTTTTACAGCTTTGAAAGAAATCAAAGAGAAACTTTTTAGGGAAACAGAATTAGAGACTGGCGCTTACGAGAAGTTGGTTTCTAGAGAAAAATATCTTGCTGTCGGTATCGGACTTTTAAGCATTATAGCTTTTATTGTTTTTAAATTCCCAGGTTTTTTGGTGGAAGGACAAACAGAGTGGTATCCCATAGCGCTTATTTTTGTGGCTTGCTCGGTGTTTTTTGCCCTTTTTGTGAAGTTTGAAGCGAAATTGACCCGCGAAGGGGCAATTTTACGCGATGAGTGGTTGGGTTTTAAGCTTTATCTTGAGAAGGCTGAGAAGTATCGAATGAGAAATCTTACTCCGGATTTGTTTGAAAAATATTTACCTTACGCTATCATTTTCGGGGTTGAAAAAAAATGGGGCCGGGCTTTTGACAGTCTGATAGGTTCAAATCCGGGTTGGTTTTCTTCTAGTGTTTATTCGACAAAGAGCGCGGGTTTTGGTTCTTCTGGTTTTTCCGCTTCGATTTTTTCTGCCTCATTTTCTTCAAGCTTCACTTCAGCTTTCGCAAGTTCTGGCGCTTCCGGAGGCGCTTCCGGAGGAGGTTCTGCCGGGGGCGGTGGAGGCGGAGGGGGCGGTGGAGCAAGTTGAACAAAACAGATCGACCAAAGTTTTAATTATGGCGACTTTATACACAGAACAACAAAAAAATATACAAAAAACCTGGATTTTAATGGGCGCTTTTTTAGCGGTAGTGGTCGCTATCGGTTATTTTATGAGTTACCAATACCAATCGCCGGCTATATTTTATTTGGCGGTGATATTAAGTGTCGCGATGAATGTAGTTAGTTATTGGAATTCCGATAAAATAGCGATTTCTTTGGCCGGCGGTAAAATTTTAAATCGGGAAAATGATCCGGAGTTATTTAATTTGGTCGAGAACTTGTCTATCACGGCCGGACTTCCTATGCCAAAAATTTACATTATTGAAGATCCGGCGCCGAATGCTTTTGCTACCGGCAGGGATAAAGATCACTCAGCTATAGCTTTTACCACCGGATTGCGATCCATGATGGATAAAAGCGAACTCGAGGGGGTGGCCGCTCACGAATTGGCCCATATTGGCAATCGAGACACTTTGCTTCAGACATCCTTAGTGGTCTTAGTCGGACTGATATCCATTCTTTCCGATTTTTTTATTCGTTTTTCTCACGGCAGATCGAATAACAATAAAGCTGGAGGACCTTTGGCCTTGATCGGTGTGGTTTTTATAATTCTTTCGCCGATTATTGCCACGATTATCCAGCTGGCCATATCAAGAAAAAGAGAATTTTTGGCTGATGCGACCGGTGCTCTCCTGACTCGTTATCCCGAAGGTCTGGCTGGGGCGTTGCGAAAAATGGCATCTTATCCTTGGCCTCTCAAAAGGAAACATAATGCCACTGCGCATCTTTTTATCGT
>CAZFCM010000009.1:0-6555 GCA_964517725.1 uncultured Candidatus Saccharibacteria bacterium
CGATTGGCCGTACTTTTCCTTGATATAGGCAAACCAACCACCAGAGAATGGTCTAACGAGAAAAAAGACTGGACTTTCCATGGACACGATCTTGCCGGAGCAAAAATTTCGACCAGAGCAATGTCCCGTTTACGTTTTCCAAAAAAAGATATCGAAAAAATTTCAAAACTTGTCCGCTGGCATATGTTTTTTTCCGACACTGAAGTAATCTCGCTTTCGGCTGTAAGAAGAATTGTCACTAAGGTCGGCAAAGAAAACATGAGCGACTTGATGAAAGTCAGAATGTGCGATCGTATAGGCACCGGCCGGCCAAAAGAAAGCCCTTACCGATTACGAAAATACCAATCAATGGTTGAGGAAGTAATGAGAGATCCTATTTCAGTTTCAATGCTTTCAATTGACGGAAACGATATTATGAAAATAACCGACATAAAACCTGGGCCAAAAATCGGTCAAATTCTTAATGCGTTGTTAGAAGAAGTCTTGGAAAATCCAAAAATGAATACTGCGGAAAATCTTGAAAATATGGCTAAAAATATGGCTAAAATGAATGATTCGGAATTAAAAAATCTTGGAGATGAAGCAAAAAGAAAGAGAGAGACGAAAGAAGAGAAGGAAATCGAGAGTATAAGAAAAAAATACTGGGTTAAATAAAGTTTGCCACCCGTCCCATCCTCGCGGTAAACCGTTCCCTCGGATTACCTCGGCGAGGTATTGGGCGGGCGACATCGGGGAAACTTTGTTGGAATAGTGTCGGCTCCGCCGACAGCAATTTATTATGTGGCCATTCAACCCCGCCTTAAAGGGACGGGGTCTTCTGGCCACTTCCAATAAAATTTAGACTCGTCCTATCCCTGCAGACTGTTTCCTTGAATTACCTCGACGGGATATTAGGCAAAGCATCGGACTTTTTTGGATAAGGAGCGAGCTTTGTTCGCCCAAGTTATTATGTAGCCATTCATCCCCACCCAAAGGGAACGGGGTATTTTGGTCACTCCCCATAAAAATCCTAGAAAAAGAAAACCGCCTAAAACGGGCCTCGGCGCTAACAAAAAGAACAAATCATGAGGACCGCCAAAGGCGGTTTCGAGAGAAATTGACAGCAACAATCTGCTGAAGAAGTGTGGCAATGCCCAATTATTCTATGCTTAACGGATTGCCCTTCTCGCTTTGAATGCAAGCTGTCACTAGGAGATTCGGATCCGATTGATCCGATTTTGAAAGAACCATGCGTCAGCTTTTTCGCGCTAGATAAAAATGCGCAATTGACTGACACTGGAAACATTTTAGCATATAAAGGACATTGTAAAGGACATCTGTGGATAACTAATTTATAAAGGACAAAATGTCCTTTATAAATATCTTGGTGCTTCATTCCTCACTTACATAAAAAATCCAAACAAATTTTATCTAGTAAAATTCTCCTTTTATTTCAAGGGTTATTGGGCAATGGTCAGATCCTAAAATTTGACTGTTAATTTCAGAACTTGCCAAATTAGGCGAAAGATCAGAACTTGAAAAGAAATAGTCTATTCGCCAACCAACGTTCCTTTCTCTGGCAAAAGTTTTCATATCCCAATAAGTGTAAGCTCCTTTCTTTTCCGGATGAAAAAAACGAAAAGTATCAACGTACCCAGCACTAATTAACTTGTCAATCCAGGCTCTCTCTTCCGGTAAAAATCCTGTATTTTGAGTATTTTCTTTCGGTCTAGCCAAGTCAATTTCTTTATGAGCGGTGTTAACGTCTCCACAAAAAATTATTTTTTTACCATAATCTCTCTTTGTTTTCTCTAAATATTTAAAAAACTCGTCGTAGTAATCCAATTTAAATTTCAAACGTTCTGGACCACCTCCGCCATTTGGAAAGTAAACATTAAAAATGAAAAAGCTTTTGAAAAATAGGCCGAGAAATCGGCCTTCTCGATCAAAAATTTCTTTGCCAAGGCCGTATTCGACTTTTTCCGGCTTTTTCTTTGTGTAAACAGCAACACCGCTATAACCTTTTCTCGACCTTGAAGAATTAAAATACGAAAAATAACCGGCCGGATTGGCAACATTTGGTAAAAGCTGTTCAAAATTAGCCTTTATCTCCTGCAAACATAAAATGTCCGCATCCTGATTAATCAGCCATTCGAAACCTTTTTTGTTGACATTGGCCCTTAAACCGTTGACATTCCAAGATATTATTTTCATAAAATTGAGTTCTAATTTTAATTTCGGTTGTGAAATTTTTTATGGATTTCATGTAAATGTTTATCCGTCACATGAGTATAAATCTGGGTAGTTGATATATTAGCATGGCCCAAAAGAGCCTGAACCGAACGCAAATCTGCTCCATTTTGCAATAAATCGGTTGCAAAACAATGACGAATAACATGGGGAGTGACCTTTTTCGATATTCCAGCTTTTACAGCATAATGTTTCACAATCCTCTCAATTGAACGCTTGGTCAAAGACCAATCTTCTTTTTCTGCTTTTTCAATCCCGCCCGCTTTAACAAAAAGAGCGTCGTCCATATCCTTTCTGGCCGATAAATATCTTTTCAAGACATTTTTTGCTGTTTCTGACAAAAAAACTACCCTGACTTTATCCCCCTTACCTCGAACAGAAAGGGAATCCGCGTTTAAATCTATATCGTTTTTCAACGAACAAAGCTCCGAAACGCGCAAACCAGTTGAAAACAAAAGCTCCAAAATAGCTTTGTCTCTGAGGGACTTTAAATCTTCTCCATCAGGAGCATTAAGTAACCTCTTCAATTCAGCGGGCGTAATCAAGTCAAGAGATCTTTCCCCAACTTTTGCCAACTCTATTTGGTCTGGGGGCAAAGATTGAATCCCTCTTTTAGCCAAATACTTCAGAAAAGCGCGCAAAGCGATAAGATAATAATTCTGAGTCCTTTTTTTTAAGGTGGCCCCAGTATTCCTTCCAAAAACAGATTTTTGAAAAGCCAGCTGTCGGTTAAGCCATAAGCGAAAATCCCTGACTGTTTCAGTTTTTACATCATGAGGATGCTTAACCTTGGAATAGAAAAAGAATCTTGATAAATAGCGATCATAATTCTCAACCGTCTTGACGCTTCGGCCTTTTTCAACTTCTATATACTCCAAAAATTGCCTCTTCAGAACATCTATTTGACTTGTCATCTAAGCAATTATAAACCTTGTCGCACAATAATCGATAACCCCAGAAAAAACCCCGCTTTTTAACATTTTCTTCTCGGGCTTGCATTTTTATGTGTTTTATGCTAGTATGTCCAAATGGCGCTAACAGCAACAAAAAAGCAAAAGCTTATAAAAGAACATGGTATTCATGAGAAGGATACCGGCTCACCCGAGGTTCAAATTTCAATATTGACCAGAAGGATAGAGGAATTAACTAAACATTTGAAAAAAAATCAAAAAGACAACCACTCGAGAAGGGGATTGCTCGGAATGGTGGCTAGTCGGCAGATTCATTTGAAATATCTTCAAAAAAATCATCCTAGACGATATTCCTCAATCGTTAAAAAGCTCGAATTGCGAAAATAATCGCAGGCCTTTCAAGGATTAGCTTCTTAAATTTTTAATTAATCTTTACGGCGTCCCTCGCCGGGAAATTTGTTTTACTTTTAAGATGTTTTTGCCTGATATCTGGTACAATATAGATCTTGATAAGATCCAATTTTAATTTTTCACTATGTTCTGTCTTGTTTCGTCCATTATCACCTTACTATAATTATAATTATTTAAAATTTTTAATAAAATAAACTCCGAATCAAAGTCGTAGAAACGACAAAAATTCGAAAAACATGTCTATAATAAAACACAAAGAACAACGCGTCGGGGTATTCATAGACACTCAAAATCTATACCACAGCGCTAAAAATATTCACCATGCAAAAGTAAACTTCGGCAAAGTGCTTGAAGACGCTCTTGCCGGTCGATCGCTCATAAGAGCAATCGCTTACGTCATAACAACCGAGTCTGGCGATGAAAAAGGTTTCTTCGATGCCTTGGTAAAAATGGGTATAGAAACCAAAACAAAAGACCTTCAAATATTTGCCGGTGGGGCAAAAAAGGCCGATTGGGATGTCGGATTGGCCGTCGATGCTATAAAAATGGCCCCAAAACTCGATGCTGTCATTTTAGTTTCAGGAGACGGAGATTTTGTGCCCTTAGTAGAATACCTGAAAACTAACGAGGGTTGCCAAGTAGAAGTCGTATCCTTTGGAAAATCAACATCATCAAAACTTCGGGAAGCTTGCGATGATTTCACCGATCTAGACGAAAACCCAAAAAAATATCTGATAGGAAGTAAAAATAGGGAATAAAAGGTATAAAATTTTTTGTCGCTACTCACCAAACAATAAAGTTTAGCCCCGTTTTATCCCTGCGCAGACTGTTCTCTCAGATTACCTCGGCAAGATATTAGGCGAGATATCGAGGATTTGTTGGATAAAAACGAACTTTGCTCGTCCAAGTTATTATGTGGTCTTGGACGGGGTATTCTGGTCACTCCCAATAAAAAATCCCCGGCTAAGTGCCGGGAATTTTGTCTTCTTGCCAAATCCGAAACAGGAAAATCGAGAAACAACCGGCCTTTTTGAGCAAGAAACGAAAGGTTGGTAAAGGAAAGTGCGTCAATTCCATAGGGGATCCCCTGGAACCCGGGCCACCACAATCCCCATGAATAAAACCATATCGGCCTCTGCTTTTTTGTTTTGATCTTCTTTATCCTCGCGTCTTTTCCCAACCAAATCGTAAATGCTTTCCCATAAATTCCAACAATCTTCCCTAACAATCCCTTGTCTGATTAATTCAATCACAACCAATCTGGTGTCCCGATACTTTTCTAACAAATCTCCTAAAAGAGGAAAAAGTCTGCTGGGCAAGCAAAGACCACTATCCAAAAGAAAAGCAAAGAAAGAAAAATCTCTTTCTCTGGCAATAATTTTATAAGGCATACCATCCTTTCCTTTTATTTTTTGATTCTACCTTAAAGAGTAAGGTCTTTTTCAAATTTGTCAAAAAAACAACCGATGCGTAAGTTCGAATACGTATTGCAATCTCTGGTTTTTCCAAATCAGAAACCAAAACTGCAAAAGTGGGTGGCCTTATACAGGCGATTGTAAAAAGAAAAAAACGTGATAGAATTTTTGAGTTATAAGTTAATGAATTGGTCTCCAAATGAACAGATAAGCAAGACATTGCAAATCTGCGATTTGGAAGCCAATTCTCGCCGGCTAGTTCCCCAAAAAGGGTGCGAATCGGTTTAAAGTTTATGAAGACAAAAGAATATTCCCTTGAAGTGGGTGGCAAAACTTTGACCGCTCAGTTCACCGACCTGGCCGATCAAACAAACGGCTCGGTTATTATGCGATACGGAAACACCGTAGTCTTAGTGACGGCGGTTATGGGAAAAGAAAGAGAAAGTATTGATTATTTTCCCTTGACAGTAGATTACGAGGAACGTTTTTATGCCGGTGGAAAAATCCAAGGCAGTCGTTTTGTCCGGAGAGAGGGCCGTCCGTCTGAAGAGGCCGTCCTGTCTGGCCGAATTATTGATCGAACTATCAGACCGCTTTTTGATTCACATATAAGAAACGAAGTCCAAATCGTGGTCACCGTGCTTTCTCTGGGCGAAGACGACCCCGATGTCGCTGCCGTAATTGGCGCTTCTCTATCTTTGGCCACTTCGGACATACCTTGGAATGGACCGGTTTCTGCTTTAAGAATCGGCCGGATGAAAGGTGAGGGCGACTTTATTGTCCAACCTTCATATGCCAATCGAGAAAAAAACGATTTTGAAATTGACTTAATTGCCTGCGGAAAAGAAGGAAATATAAATATGATAGAGATTGGCAGTATGGAAGTGGACGAAAAAACAGTCATGTCAGCCTTAAATAAGGCCAGCGAGGAAATAGAGAAAATACAGCAATTCCAGAAAAAAATAATTGCCGATATTGGCAAAAAGAAAATTTCGGTACAAAAACCGGAAATACCGGAAGAAATAAAGGCTTTGTTTAGTTCGGAGATTGCACCAAAACTTGAAACAACGATATTTTCCGGGCCCGGTAGTAAAAAAATGTACGAACTGAAGGATGTGTGGATAAAAATTGCGAACGAAAAAATGCCAGAGATGAGCTCTTCGGTAATTGACGGATATTTTGAAGATTCGGTCAACGACCTGATACACAATGAAGCGATAATTAAAAACCGACGGCCAGATGGCAGAGGTTTTGATGAAATAAGACCACTTTTTGTTAAAGCGGGGGGTGTTTCTCCGATTCTTCACGGTTCGGGCATTTTCTATCGTGGCGGAACACACATTCTCTCAGCTCTAACCTTAGGCGCACCGGGAGATTCGCAAGTTATAGACAACATGGAATATCAGACAAAAAAGAGATTTATCCACCACTACAATTTTCCGCCTTTTTCTTCCGGCGAAACCGGAAAACTGGGAGGGATGAATCGCCGGGCCATTGGCCACGGCGCCCTGGCAGAAAAAGCTTTGTCGCCTGTAATACCGCCAAAAGAAACATTTCCTTACACGATAAGGATAGTTTCCGAAGCGTTG
>CAZFCM010000009.1:6565-16150 GCA_964517725.1 uncultured Candidatus Saccharibacteria bacterium
ACGGTTCAACGTCGATGGGAAGCGTTTGCGGTTCTTCTTTGGCCCTTTTAGACGCCGGTGTCCCAATTTCTTCTCCAGTCGCAGGAATTGCATCCGGGCTTATGATGTCGCCAAACTACACGAAAGACAAAAAATACAAAATTTTGACTGATATTCAAGGGCCAGAGGATCATCACGGCGACATGGACTTCAAAGTGGCGGGCACAAAAAAGGGCATAACCGCCGTCCAAATGGATGTCAAAGTTGATGGTATACCAATACCAATACTTGAAGAGGCTTTTGAAAAAGCCCGCATCGCCAGAGAAAAAATATTGTCAGTAATCGCTGAAGAAATCCAATCACCCAGACCAGATATCTCTCCAAATGCACCAAAAATAATCGCCATAAAAATAAAAAAGGACCAAATAGGAATGGTAATCGGAACCGGAGGTAAAACTATAAACGAAATCCGAGACACTACCGGAGTTGATGGAATAGATATCGAGGAAGACGGCACCGTGTTTATAACCGGCAAGAACGGCGCTGCCGAAAAAGCCCGAGACATCATTGAAAAGATGACCCATGAGTATAAAATCGGCGAAAAATTCGAGGGCGAGGTCGTCAGGATTGCCGAATTCGGAGCTTTTGTTTCGATTGCCCCTGGCGCCGAAGGCTTGGTACATGTTTCTGAAATTGCGCCCTTTAGGGTGGAAAATGTCTCCGATGTCCTTTCGGAAGGAGATAAAGTGCCAGTTGTCATCATTAACGTGGATGAAACCGGTCGAATAAAACTTTCTATAAAACAGGCGGACTCGGGTTTCGCAAAAATTAAAGAAGGTCGGGAAGGCAAAACCTCTCATTCTCCTGAAAGGGGACACAGGCCGGCCCGATTCGACCATCGAAGAAAACATTAATATTAATTTTGTCTGGGAATAAAAAAAGCGCGGGGCTTCAAAATCCCTGCGCTTTTGAGAAAAGACAAAATCCTGATAAAATTCACTGACCGGAAAATCTTTCTGATATAATAAAAAAATGCCACCGGAAAATTTTGCCAAAGAAAACATCCCTCCGCGTCCCGATGCAGGAACGTCTCCGATTCACACTTATAAAAGCGATGTAGCAGAATTTATAAAAAGGGAAGGCAAGACCCTATCTGATATTGCCATTGCCGAAAGTAAAAAAAGAGCTGATTTACTAAGGGAAGAATCGGTAAAATCGGAAAAAATAAAAAAATCCGCTGTTTTCGCCGTTGTCGCATTTTCACTTCTAGGAATAAGCGCTCTGATCATCCTTATTGCTTTTATGATTAAAAGCCAACCGGTAAAAACAAACACCGAAACCCCCTTTAAAAAAATATTTGTATCCGATATCAAGGAAAAAGACTTGGTCTTTGAGGAAAAATCAGCCGTTAATATGCTTAGGGAACTAGACCGCGCATTGAAAGAAAGCAATCCTTTTCTTTCTCTAAATATTTACTTGAAAAATAAAGATGGGGGCAAAGATATAATTGCCGCGCGAGAATTTTTGGAAACTATCGGCATTTATCCGCCCAGCGATCTGGCCCGATCTATTCGACAAAACTTCGCCATAGGCTCAATCGGCGGGCGATCAAGATTTTTAGTCCTAAAAACAGATTATTACCCCGGCGCTTTTTCCGGAATGTTTCAATGGGAAAAAGAAATAAATAGTGATTTGTTAGAACTCCTAAGCCTGTCTCTGCCCAACTCACAAAAAATTTCAAGCACAACGCCAGCCAACCCAAAACTTCCAACTTTTTCCGATGAAATCATCATGAATCGTGATGTCAGAATCCTAAAAGACAACGCCGGGGTCGTTCTTTTGCTTTACTTTTTCCCGGACCAAGAAACTGTGGTTATAACCGACGACGAAAATGCAGCTAAAATAATAAATGAAAAATTGCTCTCACCAGAGTCCTTATAAACTCGCTCGGATCGCGAATTAGAAAAATTTGCTTCCAATTTACCGTCTGGTATTATTTAACTATGAACGAAGAAGAAAAAAATAGGTATAAAGAACTTATCCAGAAAGAAAAAAATAGGATTGAAGTCGAGCTGGCGACAGTCGGCCGAAAAAATCCTGATAATCCTGCCGATTGGGAACCTTTGCCTGACAAGATGGATACGATTGCCTCCGACGATAACGAAGTGGCAGACAGTATAGAATCTTACGAGGAAAATACCGCCATTTTGAAACAATTGGAGATTCGTTACAACGAACTAGTTCTTGCTCTGAAAGAAATAGAAAATGGCGAATTTGGAAAGTGCGATAAATGCGGAAAACTTATAGAAAAAGAAAGATTGGAAGCAAATCCGGCGGCCAAAACTTGCAAAGAACATAAGGAGAATTAGGCTCCGCCGGGCGCGCAAAAAAAATGAGTTTCGCAAAAACCTACAGCGCCCAACCAGTCGGTCTCAAAGCAGAAATAATAGATGTTGAGGTCGATCTTTCCGGTGGTTTGAACTCTTTCAATATTGTCGGCCTGCCCGACAAAGCAGTAGAAGAATCTAGAGACCGAGTGGCTGCCGCCATTAAAAATTCCGGCTTCGAATCGCCAAAACAAAAAAACCAAAAAACTATAGTCTCTCTGGCTCCAGCAGACATAAAAAAAGAAGGGCCTAACTTCGATTTATCAATTGCTCTAGCTTATCTTCTCGCTTCCGGAGAAATTTTTTTCAAATCTGATAAAAAAATCTTCCTTGGAGAATTATCTTTAGACGGCGAAATTCGATCGATAAACGGTGTTTTACCCCTTGTTGCTGAAGCGAAAAAAAGAGGATTCGAAGAAGTTTTTGTCCCAACTCAAAATGCGGAGGAAGCGGCGCTTATAGAAAAAATAAACATATTCCCAGTAAAAAAACTCTCGGAATTAGTAAAACATTTGTCAAAACCGGCCCGCGGGGAAAAACAAAATTTAATAAACATTCAGCCGAAAACTGAAGTAAAATTTGAGGCGGAAACAAACATAGATTTTTCTGATATAAAAGGACAAAGGGGAGCAAAACGCGGACTCGAAATTGCGGCCGCCGGCGGGCACAATATTGCCATGTGGGGTCCAGCGGGCACGGGCAAAACACTTTTAGCAAAAGCCTTCTCTGGCATTCTTCCCCCTCTTTCTTTAGAAGAAGTTCTAGAAACAACCGGTATTCACTCGATTGCCGGCCAACTGAAAGGCAACCTCATTACTTCACCTCCCTGGCGAAATCCCCATCATACCGCTTCCTATGTTTCAATCGTCGGCGGAGGAACCATTCCAAAACCCGGCGAAGCAACGCTGGCGCACCGAGGAGTCCTTTTCCTCGACGAATTTCCAGAATTCGACAGACGGGTCATCGATACTTTACGCGAACCTCTTGAAGAGGGGGTCGTTCGAGTTTCTAGAGCTCGCGGATCTGCCGTCTTTCCAGCAAACTTCATATTGGTGGCAGCGCTTAATCCGTGTCCTTGTGGAAATTTTGGCGCCAAAAATAAAAAATGTTCTTGTTTGCCAATAGCCATAGAAAGATACAAAAGAAAACTTTCTGGTCCCATAATCGACAGAATAGATCTTTGGGCAGAAGTTTCTTCCGTCGATCATAAATCTCTCGGAGAAGCTAAAAGAGAAGGGGAAGGGAGTCTTGAGGTGAGAGAACGGGTTGTAAAAGCGAGAGAGATGCAAAAAAATAGATTTGAAAAATTAAACATAAATTGCAAAACCAACAGTAATCTCTCGGCAAAAGACATAAATCGGGCAATAAATCTTGAGTTCGGAGTAAAAAATGAGCTTGATCGAGCTGCCGAACGTCTTGGATTATCCGCCCGTGGTTATCACAAAACAATGAAGCTAGCTCGGACCATCGCCGATTTGGTTCTATCTCAAGATGTAAAAAAAGAACACATTCACGAAGCAATACAATATAGAGATAAAAAGATAAACTACAATTAAATGGGAACTAGAAAGGATTTCTAGCCCCTCTTATTTCAAAATGAACATGAGGACCGGTTGATTTACCGGTTGATCCAACTAGGCCAATTATTTGACCACGAACTACATGATCCCCGGTCGAAACCATATTTTCAATATTGTGAGCATAAAGAGTTTGAGTGCCATTCTGGTGAGATATTACAACATATTTTCCGTATCCTCCATTCCAACCTCCATTGGCACTCACAATCACTTCTCCATCAGCTGAAGCAAAAATCGGAGCGCCGGAATAAGTGGCTAAATCAACAGCATTATAGCCATGAAGTCCCTGGCTCTTTCGTCCAGCCAAAACTGGCCTCAAATAATATCCTTCATATATAGGCCCGTTCGCCCCGCGAAGTTTGTTTGCCGAAGCAATAACCGTCGCTGGCGAAGAAATTTCTCCGTCCGGCACTATTATAAAATCGCCTATTGTCAAAATATCCTTATAGGAAATGTCGTTATATCTAGCAACATCATAAGGATCCGCTTTATATTTCTTAGCTATTGATTCTATGGTATCGCCCTTTTTAACCTCATGTTGAACTCCGGAAATCGGCAAAATAACCAAAACCTGACCCTCTCTTATAACAGAACCGTTTATTTCATTGGCCCAAATTAAAGTATTAGGCGAAACCCCATACATTTTGGCGATATTTTGAATGGTATCGCCCTTTCTAACTACATAAGTGCTTATCGTTTCGCTGGTTCCATCACCCACATCGGCCATAGTACCTAATGGTCCACTTTCCGGCATAAGAGCTGTGCCTCCAACAACGGTTATATCGCCTCCGCCCCTGGCCAATTCGGGACTAACCGCTCTAACCGAGGCCAAAAGAGGTATATTTTGAGAATTAACCAAAAGACTCGAATCTTTCTGGTCTGTCTTATTAACCAAATTGTAAATTGCCGACAATACGCCAGCATAAGTTTTTTCTGGAGAAACGAAAAAGAAAACGGAAAATGCCAGTCCGGCAACCGTAAAATACAAAAAAAAGCGGGTTTTTATCTGACTGAATAATTCAGCTTCTGTAAAGTCAGAATCATTTGTTTTTTTTAAAATAAGCCAAATCTTAATTTCTAATCAACCAACCAGTAATACGGCCCTGTTAAGCCATAATTTAACTCATAATAGCCATACGGACATATAGAAGTATACACCTCAAAAAGACGTGGTCAATCTTAAAAAAAGACCCTTGTGGATATCAAAGTTGTGCTTTTAACCAGTTCGATTATTTAAAAAAAAAGAAAATTAACAGGTCGGGATATATCCAAAAGCTCTTTTTAAGAAACTTTTTTGACTTTTAACAAAAAATTATTGGGAAAGCTTATTTCCGTCTTAAAAATCGATCTCCGGTGCGAATTGGAATCTGTGTTGTGTTATATTATCACCCGACAAAATGGAAAAATATTTGGAAACATTAAATCCGGCCCAAAGAGAAGCGGTCTTATCGGAAAAAGGACCTATTCTTGTTGTAGCCGGGGCTGGAGCTGGAAAAACAAAAACATTAACGCACAGAATTATCCACCTTTTAAAAAACGAAGCCGACCCAGAATCAATACTAGCCATAACCTTTACCAATAAGGCGGCAAAAGAAATGCAAGAACGATTAAACATTCTACTTGCCGAAGAACCTTCTCTTAACCTGCCAGTCAGTAATTTCTTCTCGACACCGACCGGAACAGTAAGACCTGGACAGCCTTGGATAGGTACATTTCATTCGCTAGGCGTAAAAATACTCCGGGAAAACTTCAGGGAAGCCGGGGTGCCTGCGTCTTTTTCAATTTTTGACCGCGAAGACAGCCAAAAAACTGTCCGAGAGGCGATGAAAAGAAGAGGGGTTGATCCAAAAAGTTTTGAACCATCAAAAATACTTGGCTTAATCAGTCGCGAAAAAGGCGATTTTGTATCCGCTTCGACTTTTTCCGAAAATCAAACAAAAAGCCATTTTGGCAAATTAGTTTCTTCAATCTGGCTGGAATATGAGAGAATATTAAGCGAAGAAAAAGGCCTTGATTTCGATGACTTAATTCTTCGACCGGCCATCCTACTCTCAAAAAACGATAATATCAGAGAAAAATACCAGAAAATCTGGAAATACATCCATATAGACGAATACCAAGACACAAACACCGCCCAATACCATATGGCAAAAAACTTAGTAGGGAAAGAAAAAAATATTTTTGTGGTTGGCGATGGTGACCAGCTTATATATGGCTGGCGAGGAGCGGATATAAAAAACATCCTCGGTTTCGAAAAAGATTACCCGGAAGCAAAGGTTTTCTTGCTTGAAGAAAATTATCGCTCAACGAAAACAATTTTATCAGTGGCAAATCGAATAATAGCGAAAAACCGACTTCGAAAAGAAAAAAATTTATTTACCAAGAACACAGAGGGGGAAAGAATTGGCATTTACTCAGCCATGGACGAAACTGATGAAGCCAATTTCGTCTCGGAAAAAGCAGGCGAGCTAATAAAGTCCGGCGTCAAACCAAGCGAATTGGCTGTTCTCTACCGAGCAAATTTTCAAAGCCGAGCGCTAGAAGAAGCCTTCATTCAAAAAAAACTGCCTCATCAAGTCATAGGCACACGGTTCTTTGAACGTCGAGAAATAAAAGACGTTGTTTCTTACTTAAAAGCCTCTCTAAATCCGGATAATCCGGCCGATTGGCGCCGAATTTCTTCCGCTCCACCAAGAGGTATAGGTAAAGTTGCCTTGGCTAAAATCGCCCTGGGTCAGAAAGACTCCTTGTCCCCGACAGCAAAAAAAGCTGTTGAAAACATTGAAAAGCTTCTTTCCGAAACTGAAGAAAAAATAAAAAAAGAAAAAATGTCCTCCGTCGTCCGATTTTTAATCACTTCATCAGGTCTTTTGGATTGGTTGAAAAAAGAAGGCCAGGAAGAAAGAATTGAAAACTTGAATGAATTAGTGTCTTTTTCCAGTCGTTATGACGGGGAAATCGGTAAATCATCGGCTGAAAAAATGCTCACGGATATCGCTCTTTCGACCGATCAGGACGAGATGGAAGATAAAGGAGAAAAAATCAGGCTAATGACAGTTCACGCCTCAAAAGGACTTGAATTTGATGTCGTCTTTATAACCGGCCTTGAAGAAAATCTCTTTCCGCACAAAAAATTATCGGCGGAAAATGTTTCTGATTCCGAAGAGGAAGAAGAACGAAGACTGTTTTATGTAGCTTTAACCCGAGCGAAAAAGAAAATTTATCTGTCGTATGCCGGAATCCGAACAATTTTCGGAGCACGCCAAGTAAACGTTCCGTCAGAATTCATACTTGACATTGATGAAGAATTCGTTTCAAATGAAGAACCCCTGGTTGGTGGCGGAAAAATTATATATTTGGATTAACCACTCAAAAAACTCGTAAAATGCTTAGGAAAAAATCTCTGGGTCAAAATTTTTTAAACAACAAAAAAATCCTTGGAAAAATAGTCGAGGCGGGCGATTTGCAACCCGAAGAATTAGTGCTTGAAATCGGCCCGGGCGAGGGTAGTCTAACGAAACTATTACTTGAATCCGGCGTAACAGTAATCGCCGTTGAAAAAGATGATCGACTAATACCTTTTCTATCACAAAAATTTGATAAGGAGATATCTGAAAAAAAACTCCTGCTCGTCCATGGAGACATAATGAAAACCGATCTTTATTCTTACAACTTTAAAGATTTAAAATACAAACTGATTGCCAATATCCCTTATTATCTTACTGGCGGAATTTTTAGAAAATTTTTATCCGACAGGCCCCGACCGGAAAAGATAGTCGTCCTGGTTCAAAAAGAAGTGGCAAAAAGAGCGGTTGGTAAAAAAATTGACGGTTCAGGCAAAGAAAGTCTCCTGTCTCTCGGAATAAAATTTTTCGGCCGACCAAAAATTGTTTGTCCGGTCAAAGCCGGCTCGTTTTCACCGGCGCCAAAAGTGGATTCGGCTGTTCTAACCGTATCTGATATCGCCGACAAAAATCCGCCCGAAAAAGAAGCCCTGGAATATGCCTTCTTTGAAGTGGCCAGAGCAGGTTTTGCAAGAAAAAGAAAAGTGATTTTCTCCAATCTAAAAAAAATTTTTGGCAATGAAACCGAAAAAAAACTCGCTCTCTGTGGAATTGAAAAAAAAGAAAGGGCGGAAAACATCACGCTTGAAAAATGGTTGTGTTTGGCCGAAAAATGGCCCGGTAGAAAAATCTAAAGCGATGACCCCCAAGGTTTTTGAGGTGAATTGGCCATTATGTTTATACAAGTAATACCGGCGTATATGCTACAAACTCCTGCCATCGGCATATAACCACCAAGCCAGGTGCCAGGTACCATTCCAGAACCGGCATTGGGCATAAAACCCCAAGAAAAATGATACAAACCGCTTCCGCCACCAGTTAAACTGGTCATAAATGTCAAATAACCGTCTCCGCAAGTGCAAATCATAACTATCCCAGCTTTAAACCCTCCGCCGTAAAGACCTTGAGCATACGCAACTGGAAAAAGTTTTTCGAAAACCGCAGACAAAGTTTTGCTTATAGATTCCGAAATCGCAATACGATCAAAAGGCAACTCTCTTAGCCCTTTAAGGACCGATTTTTCGGAAACACCAGTGCCATTTTGATTTTTCACTACCACAAAAAATTGATGATACATATCATCAAAAGATCGTCCGTTTTTTTCCAAATAAGATTTAAGTTCTGATTCGTTGTTCATTCCATCGTAAGGATTAAGCACATCGGCAATTTCTTTGCCCGCCTTTTTTATCGGCTCTTCTATTTGAGCTAATGATTCCTTTGGCAGAGATCTTATTTCCTCCTCACTCATACCGACAACCTTTGGCGGTTGGTAAACAAAAGAAATTGTCCGTCCATCTCTTGAAGCCAAACCTTCGAAGCCCCTCTCTATCAGACCGTCACCCAAAATGACCGTGTTGTTTGAAAATGAAAAATTTTCGCCGGTTATTGTAATCAGATCGCCCTTTTTTACAGATTCTGGGAAAACCGAAAACACTCTGGTTTGAATTTTCTTTTCCACTTCCGTTGACATCTTGGCCGGCAAAGAAAGAGCAGGATGGGTAATTTTTGTTTCATTGACCGGCAAAGTGGATACGGCGCCTGAAAGAGCGTTTAACTTGGCAAGGGTCATTGGGCCGACATAACCTGTTCCAATCGACAAACCCGCTGGTATCAAAATATCTTTGCTGTGTTTTTCCTGAAAACGAATAACCGCATTCCTCGTTCTGGCGCCGAAATAATCGCTTTCAAAACCGGGCGAGCCAATTCCGTTTTCCGAAACGCGGGTATCCGGATAAGAATTCAAAAATTTCTGGAGAGCCAAAACGGCCGGCCCTTCGTCACCCAGTTTCATCGGAGACAAAAAAGCGACTGCGGAAAAAACGGAAAAAGGCGAAAGTAAAAAAACCGCGAAAGAAAAAATAGCCAATCGTATCCAGTTTTTTTTAAAAGAAAACAAAAAACCACCCATATAGACTTAATTCTACAACAAAAAACCAGATGGATAAACTCTGGCCTGAAAAAAATAAAGTTTGCCACCCGTCCCATCATTGCGGCAAGCCGTTCCCTCGGATTACCTCGGCGAGGTATTGGGCGGGCGGCATCGGGAAAACTTTGTTGGAATAGTGTCGGCTCCGCCGA
>CAZFCM010000010.1:0-14595 GCA_964517725.1 uncultured Candidatus Saccharibacteria bacterium
AACCTTAATTATTTCCGCATCAGTCGGATTTTTTAAAATAACCTGTTCCAGCTCTCTGTCCATCTGCAAAATCTCAAAAACCGCTGTTCGGCCCCTAGTACCCTTCGGACAGTCAGGTGTCGGTTTGGCTTCGTAAATTTTCTTAGGTATCTCGACTTTACGACGCATTTCCTCCGGCATCTCATCAAGCGATTTCTCTATAATCATCTTTATACTCCCCTCAACCGGCACCTCTTTGCCGGGCGGATGAAGAAGCGAGACAAGCCTTTGAGCCATTGAAAGTATAAGAGTCGGGGCAATTAAAAAAGGATCCACTCCCATATCTATCAAACGTGGAATCACCCCCACGGCATTGTTGGTGTGAATAGTGGAAAAAACCAAATGACCGGTTAGAGCCGCTTGAACAGCAAGTTGTGCTGTTTCTTTGTCGCGTATCTCACCGACCATTATTATATCCGGATCTTGACGCAAAGCCGTTCTTAAACCATTGGCAAAATTGTAACCTATCTCCGGTTTTATCTGAGACTGATTCATACCGGCAATATTATACTCAACCGGATCTTCAAGACTCATCACATTGTCTGTTTCAAAGTCCAATTCCTTCAACATTGAGTAAAGAGTGGTTGATTTGCCGCTTCCGGTTGGACCAGAAATAAGAATCATGCCAAAAGGCTTGTTTATGGCATCTTTAACTTTTTTCAAATTCTCCTGGGTTAATCCCATATCCTCCAGCGCTCTGACACCTTTGGCAGTATCCAAAATTCTCATAACCACTTTCTCGCCATAATAAATAGGAAGAGTGGAAACACGAAAATCTATCTTTCGGCCTTCTATTCTTGCCGAAAAGCGTCCGTCTTGGGGTTTTCTTTTTTCATCCAAACGAAGGTTGGAAAGAATCTTCACTCTTGCAACTAAAGCTTCATGGACTCGAGCCGGCAAAACAAGACTGGTGCCCAAAGCGCCATCCACCCTAAAACGAACCCTGACCTTCTCACCTATCGGTTCGATATGTATGTCTGATGCAGCGCCCTCGGTCGCATAATGCAGAATAGTAGCGACAATTTTCGTAATTGGCGCTTGTTCCACTATTCTGATCTCGCCGTCCTTTATTTTTATAAATTCCTCTTCTTTATTCGTCTTGCCAAAACCTTTTGTATTCAATTCGCCCTCAAGATCACTTAGGGCCTGGTTCACTTCCCCGCTTATTCCTCGATAAGTCTGGATAATTTTGTCAAAATCCGAATCGCGAACTAGAAAAGCTTTAACAGGCATGCTAACCCGAGAAGAAATAAAAGATAAGGCGCTTTGTGTTTCTACATCGCTTGGATTGACCACACCGATTTGGAGAACATTGTTTTCCACACCTATCGGCACAATGTGATAAAAACGGGCTGATTCTTCTGGAACAAAATTAAGAACATCAAAAGGAACTTCCACCCCTTCTAAATCTCGAAAAGGCATTCCAAAATAATCTCCCTCGGCTTCTTTGTAATCTTTTTCCGATACTCCATACTTTTCCAGCACCGCCAAGAAATTGTCGGATTTTTTAACTTCCTCCGTTATTTTTGGAATATCTCCTTCCTTTATTTTCTTTTTTTCGGCCAGTATAGTTAATACGCTCATGTTTATGATTATACACTATGGATGAAATAGACTTTAGGGGTCTGTTGCAAAAAAGACTATTCGCCGATTGGCGCGAAAGGATTGCGCCGACCTATAGGTTGTTTTGGTATTTCAACGGTAAAATCTTCCAGATTGGTAAATGCCGGATCACTGAAAAAAGTCGTGTCTAAATTTATTGTTTTCATTTTTTCCAAAGAAATCAGAAGTTCCCTACCGATTATTGCTTCAATCGGATCGCCACCCGAAGCTTCTACGAAGAGAGTTAAATCCGATGTTGAATCTTGTCTCCCAAAAAAATACCATCCGCCTATGGCAATCAAAACGACGGCCACAGCCACTCCAATCAAAGTATTTTTATCTTTTAAATTAAATTTCATTTATTTAGCGTTTATGAAATAGGTTTTTATTGAAGCGGTCATCTTGTATAAAAGTTCACCTGTGACAGTTTTTTTTGTCTTACCGCTCTCTTGATTGCTAGATTTGTCTTCCTCTATCCTTATTTTGTCAAAATCCACCACCCTCAAACTTTTTTCCAAATCACCAACAAAAGCAATCAGGTTGTCGTAAGAACCGTTTAAGCTAAAATCCAAATTTATGTAGGAATAAGGTTTTGGGTCGGCAACTATCGAAGTCCCTTCTCTTTTTTCCTCTTTAACCACATCGTCCGAGATGCTTATATCCCTAAGCGACATACCGTAAGCTCGGGCAATATTATCAACATCGATGATAAGCCGGATGGAATCGATGTTGTTCGGTATCATTTTTGCAATCTTTTGTCTTTCGTTTTCTTTTATTGAATTGTATTTGGTCAACTTGCCATTTCGAATTTCGATTATTTCTTTCATCTTGGTTAAAGCCGCCTCATAGCGCGTTCTCTCTATCTTCAATTCTTTTACACTTTTCTTCTCAATTTCCGCTCCGCCAGTATCGCCCTGATAAACCGGCTTTATATAGAAAAGACCGATGCCGATTGAAGCCAATATAAGAACTATTGAAATCGCGTTGTTCATTTTTTATTATCTAAAAATCAACCGGCACCATATTTTCTAAACTGGAATTAACATCTTTCAAATCGAGCTCCATTTCATCTGTGTTGGTCTTTACCGGTTCGGTCTTGGGCTTTATTAAACTCCTATAGAGAAAAGACTTCTCATCAAGAGATGCCTTGAAAGAAAATTTGGCGTTTCCTTTTTCATCCACATTAACCCCACTGAATGAAGGCACTCTCATTTTCGGCTCGGCGCCAAAAACATCAGATTGTAAAGCGATTGAATTGAAGCTTATAGCTTGACCATCCATTTCCACGGTAAGAACGCCTTTCGCGTCAGCGCTTATTTCAAGATTGGAAAAACGGACACCTTGCAAAGTGCTCTTCTCTAATAGGTCAAAAAACGGCACGGTAACTCTGTGTTTTGAAAGAAGAAGTTTAGCGGCTTCTATTCTCTTGTCCAACCTAATGAGCTCATCAATGAGACTCTCTTCAAAAGAGCTTTTCATTGTAATTAACTCGGCATTTATCTTATTGACCTGGCCAACTAAAGATTTTTGATAGACAAAAACCGCGACTGACAAAATTACTGAGGCTGAAAACAAAATCACAGCGACTATGGCCAAAACGCTAAAACGAAGTCCCGAAGGCGCCCGCCCCGACACGGTAAGGACTTCCTGCTTCGGTATGAAAGATGTCCTGAATTTTGGGTCCATAATTTTAAGACTTTATATATTCTACACTATTTTCATTTATTTCCCGGGGCAGATAGGGAAAACGCTCTTTCCTCCGTCAAAGCGCGAATAGCTGCGCCAATGGCCACAGAAAAACTGGGGCCGATATTTTTCAAAACTCCTTCCAAAAAAGCCGGCGCCTCAACGGTCGAAAATGGATCAGCTACCCGGACCGGCACTTTCAATTTGTCTTTGAAAAAATTTGAAACACCAGAAACTATTACCCCTCCGCCAGTTAGAACCAATTCCTCCACTACCGTATTGTTTCTCTTTTGATATTCATTTAAAACCTTCCAAACCTCACTCAGCACAAAAGAAACGCTCCCGTTGAAAAGCGGGGATAATTTTGAGTCATTTTCAATTCCGCCTTTTCTTTTCATTTTTTCCGCCTCGTCAACAGAAACGCCCAAAGCCCTTGAAATAGAAAAAGTCAGATCTTGCGAACCAATCGGAATGACATGGGAACTGCGGATAATTCCGCCATCCACTACATACACTTTTGAAGACGAAGCACCGATATCAGCCACCGCGGACACTTTGGTTGAATGATTTAAAATCACGCGCATAGCGCTAAATGCTTCCAGTTCAAAAAATCGGCAATCCATTTTGGTTCCTTCGGCTAATTCTTTCAAGCGATTGACCGTATCGGTATAAACAGCCACCAAAATAACATTTGTTGTTTTTGAAGCCGGTCGAGCGCCCTCGGAAACTACGGCCTCGCCGGTTAAAGGAGAAATTGTTGACTGGGCAGAAGCATCACTGTTTAAGGCCTCCGGAATCACTTGCCAATCTAGGGTAATCTCCGACATAGATACGGGAACATATCTTCTCGCTTCCATGGCAACTATTTCATCAAGATCACCGGCAATATTTGGGATGGACATCGTCGTAATTATGCTGGAAGAAAGAGGAACTGATATTCCACATGTTCTCGTGGTCGCATTTGATTCTCTTATCACATCATTAAGAGCTTTTTCCAAAATTTCTGCTGGCAACTTAACGGCCCTTCCTATTTCTTTTTCAGCATACGGCCCAAGGGC
The DNA here is from genome assembly GCA_964517725.1 of uncultured Candidatus Saccharibacteria bacterium. Lineage (GTDB taxonomy): Bacteria > Patescibacteriota > Minisyncoccia > Phycocordibacterales > 2-02-FULL-43-11 > 2-02-FULL-43-11. The sequence goes on from CAZFCM010000010.1 coordinate 4,386, forward strand.
TATCTCGCCATAAGTTTCTAGCAATGCCTTGCCAGTCTTGCTCCGCAACTGAACCACCTTTATTGAGGAACTGCCGATATCAACCCCTAAAACACTTTCACCTTTGTTTTTTAAAAGGTCTATAATATTGTCTAGAACGGCTGGTAAATTCATTGATTTAAATAATTTTCTGGAAAATTAAAGTTCTACTTTAAATTATTTCTGTTTCTGTCGTAAAAACAAAAACCAAAGCAAAAAGCGCCACTCGAACGAAACTCCTGCAGAAAATTCGTCCCATGCCAATAAATTATATCACAAATATAAAAACAAAAGCAGTTATTTTGATCAAAAAACTGTGGCTAACTTTCTTGGATTTTATACTGCCAAGAACAGAAAGAGCACAGATCTTGGAAAACTTGTCAGCGGAAGAATTTATGCGCCTAGCCTCTCCAGCTCCTAAAGAAAAAAGGGCGGATATAAGGTCGGTTTTTTCATATCAAGATCGTTTGGTAAAAGATGCTATTCGTCTTTTCAAATACCATCATGATCCTTGGGCAAAAAAAATATTCGGGGAAATTTCCAGTGAAATGTTGGGCGAATGGCTGGAAAATTTGAAAAATTTTGAAAACTTTTCCGAGCCGATTTTGGCGCCGGTGCCGATGGCAAAAAATAAAAAGCTCGAACGGGGAGGAAATCACATTGATTTTCTGTGTCAGGAAACATTAAAAAACCTGCCCATCGGAATGATAAAATTAGAAAAACACGGTTTATTAAAAATAAAAGATACAAAAAGCCAAGCTCTTCTTAAAAACCGGGCCGAGCGATTAAAAAATGTCGCAAAAAGCATGATTGCCGATAAAAAAACATTCTCCGGCAAAAATGTCGTGGTTATCGACGATGTTATGACAACAGGCGCGACTTTTGATGAAGCAAGAAGAGCTCTCGTCGAAGCTGGAGCCAAAAAGATTGTCTTCTTCGCTCTGGCCCGTTAAAAACCGCTCTTTTAAAAACTTAAAAGACTGGCAGCCTCTCGGTCGGCAATCCAAAAACATTTTTTGTGAGAAAGTAAAATCGATGCCGGCGTCTTTTTGTCTGGTTGACGTAAATCAACAATCTTCTTTAAAATTTTTGCCTTTCTCCGCCCAATAACTAAAAAAATAATTTCTTTGCTTTCTGATATTGTCCTAAGACCAACCGTAACTCCATATAGGGGGATTTTATAGCCGGTCAATTTTTCATTAACTTTTTTTATGTTGACATTCAAACGAACCAGCCTAGTTTTTGAATCAAAATTTCCGCCAGGAAAATTAAAACCCATATGGCCATCTTCGCCAACCGCCCCAAGACACAAATCTATTCCTCCAAGATTCTTTATCAAAGTATCATATGAACCGGAAAACTTTATGTCGGCCCGGCTAGGAAAAAATGATGCTTTGGGCGAAACCAAAGCAAAAAAATTTTTCCACATATAATACCGATAACCCTTTGAATTTTTCTTTGAAACCAAACGAAAATCTGTTCCGACTTTTTCACAATATTCATCCATATTGAAAAAATTAACTCGGTGAAAAAAATCCGGCTTTTTTTTAAGTTCTTCGTAAACCCCTTCTGGCGTCGTGCCCGTCGGAACTAAAAGATTTAAATTCGGTTTCTTGCTCACTCTATCAATAATCATCCGAGCAACTTTTTTTGAAGCCTCTTCCTTATTCCGAACAATATTCAAAACAAAACCAGATTTAGCAACAAAACGAAACATAACAATGAAAGGAAGAATAGCTCTGTTTGGAAAGCCAAGCAAACACAATTTAAAAAAGAAAAGCCTGTTCGGACATTGATCTCTGTTTTCACGAAGTTCAAACGGAGAGGGCGGGAATTTCTCCCTCGCCTCTCGGCTCGCCGTCGCTCGCCTCGGGCTGGGCACAGACTCGTCTGTTTTTTCTGCTGAAAAAACATGACTCCGTCTTTCGAATCCCGACGCAAGCAAAGCAGTTTGCTTGCTCCCTCTCCGTTTTCACGAAGTTCAAACGGAGAGGGCGGGATTCGAACCCGCGGTCCCCTTTTGAGGGACAGCGCATTAGCAGTGCGCTGCTTTCGACCGCTCAGCCACCTCTCCAATCTTTCTAAAAAAAGCGAAACCCGGTAAAAAAATTTATTCAAAACGGGTCGCTCCCCCTGACTTACGCTACCAAAGAAGAAAACGATTTCAAAAGAACGGGCAGGGATACATTATCATATTCTCAAATTAAAAAAAATGCGATACTTGAACCATCGCGAAATTATTGACTTTTTACTGGAACAATGTATACTTAAAAACGTACGCATTTCTCATAGCGTTTCTTTCTTGGCTAGGCCCGCGAGAGCGCTCCTTCGCAAAGAGAGGTAGTGAAAAGAAAGCGGGTCGTAAAAATAAAAAAGAAAAGAAAAATGGCTAAGAAATTATATGTAGGAAACCTTTCCTACTCCGTGACCGACGACATCCTTCGCGATCATTTCGCTAAGGCTGGCGCTGTCGCTTCAGCTACAGTCATACAAGACAAAATGACCGGACGCTCAAAAGGCTTCGGTTTCGTCGAGATGACAAATGATGAAGAGGCTGGTGCCGCTATCTCCATGTGGGATGGTAAAGAGATGGACGGCCGGACGGTTCGTGTTTCTGAAGCTCGCCCGATGGAGCCTCGCGCTCCGAGACAGGGTGGGGATCGATTCCAGAACAGGAGCTGGTAAACAAAAAAACACCCGGTTGGCTTTTTAGCCAACCGGGTGTTTTTTATTACTTCCATTTTCAAATCAAAGGAATATAATTTCATTGATTAATAATAAATAAAAAATATGCGTGATAAAAAAACTCTTGTAGCCATATTAGTGGCCGTAGCGGTAATAATAATCTTTTTCTATTCCCGCCAACCTGTTCAAAGGGAAGAAGTTGAAACTCCGACAGAAAATTCACCGGCCCAAAATGAAACGCTTCCGGTTTCAAACGAATTGCCAAACGATTTGCCTCCGGCGACCGATGGTCCAGTCCTTGAATAAATTTTAGCCTCGTCTATACCTGCAAACTGTTCTCTTGGATTACCTCGACGGGATATTAGGCAAAGCATCGGGCTTTTTTGGATAAGAGCGAACTCCACTCGCCAGAGTTATTGTTGGGCTATTCATCTTTGCTCCAAGGGGACGGAGTGTTCTGGTTGCTTCCAATTAAAAGGCCAAAAAAACGCCCTGCAACTTTTTGCTGTTGATTTTTGTTCAGGACGCATACACAATTAGACAATGGAACCGGAACAAAAAATCTCGACTATTTTTCGGCTCGGCGACAACCAAAAAAAAGCCTTAGCAAAAATGGGCATTTTTTCAGTCCGCGATCTTCTGTATCACTTTCCTGTAAGATACGGCGATACAGCATCAATAAAAAACATAGGTTCGTTAAAATCGGGAGAAAGCGCCGTCATTTTCGGAAAAATTTCAAAACTAAAGACCGGCAAAGGATTCCGCTCAAAAATTCCGATGGCTGAAGGCGAAATCGAAGACGAGTCTGGAAAAATAAAATGCATCTGGTTCAACCAACCTTATCTCGCCAAAATGATCGGGGAAAATTCTATTGTTCGGGCAGAAGGAAAAATTTCTGAGAGGAGGAAAAACGGTGAACTTTATCTAGCTAATCCAAAAATCGAAAAAATAAATCGTTTGCCCACAGGTGTCGGTGACTCATTGTTTGGCGAAGAGGGAGAAAGCCATTCTCTTTATCCGATTTACCCAGAAAGCCGAGGAATAACCTCCAACTGGATATACCACTCTATCCAAAAAATATTTCAATCCGGATTTTTGGAAAATATCAAAGATCCAATACCAAAAAAAATCATTGAAAAATATCATCTGCCAATAATAAAAAGCGCCCTGATTTGGATACATTCCCCTAAAAAAACAGCCGATGCACTAATTGCCAGAAAACGTTTTGCTTTTGAAGAAGTGTTTTTTATCCAACTTGAAAGGCAAAAATTGAAAAGGGTTTTCGAAAAAAACCGAGCGCCTGACATAAATGTCCCGCCAGACATTCTGACTCGATTTACTTCTCGTTTTCCTTTCACCGCTACGACCGCCCAGACAAAAGCCATCGGCGATATCCTAAGGGACATTGGAACTGGCCGGCCAATGGGCCGGCTTCTTGAGGGAGATGTCGGGAGTGGAAAAACATTTGTTGCGGCAACAACAACTTATGCAACAGTCATGACCAAACCAGCCGAATCAAAGAACGGCTCACTTCAGGTGGCCTACATGGCCCCGACTGAAATTTTGGCCAGTCAACATTTTGAATCTTTTATATCTTTTTTCGAACATTTGCCGATAAACATAGCTCTAATCACCGGCGCCGGTTGTAAAAAATTTCCTTCAAAAGTGAATCCGAAAGGTTATACAAAAATTTCCCGCTTTCAGCTCCTGAAATGGGTGGCCAACGGAGAAATTCCAATCGTCATAGGCACGCATGCTCTTATCCAAAAAACTGTTAAATTCAAAAATCTCGGTTTGGTGATAATAGATGAACAACATCGTTTTGGCACCGAGCAAAGAAAAAAACTGGCCAGAAAAGACGGGCTCTTCCCCCACCTCCTTTCAATGACAGCAACTCCAATTCCCCGAACTCTCGCTCTAACGATTTTCGGTGATTTAGATCTGACATTGTTAGATGAAATGCCGGCCGGCCGAAAAAACGTAATAACGGAAATAATTCCTTCGACCGATCGGGAAAAAGTTTACGAAAAAATCAGAAACCAACTTGAAATCGGAAGACAAGTTTATGTGATTTGTCCAAGAATTGATGAACCAGATCCAGATAAAGAAATGGCCATGCTCGCAAAATCAGTAAAAGAAGAAGCTGCGCGCTTGAAAAAAAATATTTTCCAAGAATATGAAATCGGTGTATTGCACGGCAAATTAAAAGATGCAGAAAAAGAAAAAGTTATGGCTAATTTCAAAAAAGGAAAAATAAAAATCTTGGTGGCCACCTCTGTCGTTGAAGTTGGCGTAAATGTGCCAAATGCGACAGTAATCATCATAGAAGGAGCCGAGCGTTTCGGACTAGCCCAGCTCCATCAACTTCGCGGGAGAGTTTTGAGAAGCGATCATCAAGCTTACTGTTATGTTTTCGCCGAAACAAAATCTAAGAATTCGCTTCCGCGCTTAAAAGCTCTAAAAAATGCAAAAAATGGATTCGAACTTGCCGAATACGATCTTCAATTGCGCGGACCAGGCGAATTGTCCGGCAATAAACAGTGGGGAATTTCCGACATTGGTATGGAAGCGCTCAAAAATATAAAAATGGTAGAAGCGGCCCGTGCTGAAGCCCATGATCTGCTTGAAGATGAAAATCTTTTAAAATTTCCGGAAGTCGTTGCCGAATTAGATAAAAGAAAAAAAGAAGAAATACACTTCGAATAAATTTTAGCTTCTTCTTGCTCGCCGTCGCTCGCAAAAGTCTGGGCACCGCCTCGCCTGTTCCGACTGGTGTCGGAACATGGCTCCGGCGTTCTCGTCCAGACGCGACACGCGCAGGCGTGTCGCTCACGCGCATTCTGCAAAACCTAATGCGCGTGCTAGGACTCTCCCTCGACTTTTTGCTCGCCGTCGCTCGCAAAAGTCTGGGCACCGCCTCGCCTGTTCCGACTGGTGTCGGAACATGGCTCCGGCGTTCTCGTCCAGACGCGACACGCGCAGGCGTGTCGCTCACGCGCATTCTGCAAAACCTAATGCGCGTGCTAGGACTCGAACCTAGAACCCCAGAGGTATAAGCTCTGTGCTCCACCATTGAGCTACACGCGCCTAAAATTAAATACCGAACTGAAAAATCTGGATTTGATCAATCAACTAAACGATGTGGTCATTCATTCCTGCCATAAAAAAATTTCTGGCCACTTCTAATAAATATATACTGCCAGAAAAATCAATCAAGAAATCGCCCCGACTTCGAGCCGGGGCGATCGACAAATTGGAGCGATCAACCCGAAGACTTTCCATTTTTTTTGACTTCTTCCTCCAAGACAATTCCAGTAGCCACTTGTGCTACCTTAAGATCGCTCTCGTCGTTTACTTCAACAAACGCCAAGTTGACCAAAAGATGCCCAGGCAAAATGTGAGGCTCGTCCGGCGAAGGAGAAGGGATGATTTTCACTTCCATGGTTTCCTCCGATACTTTATGGTTGAACTGCCATAAATAAAACTATCGTGAAAACAAAAACATTACAAGGTTGGTCTATCCAAACTTCACTTTTGATGCTCAATGTCCTGTTTCTTCTTCGGTGTAATTCCATTTGCAATCAGCAACTTCTCAAAATCTTCCCGTTCAATGGTTTCAACTTCAATTAATTTTTCCGAAATATTTTTTAAAACAACCTGATATTTTTTAAGCATTTCCCCGACCCGCTTCAAATTACCGTCTATTATTTCCGACACCTCGGAATCGACAACCGCTCCAACCTTCTCCGAATATTCTTTGTCCTCAACCATTCCCATCTTACCGACAAACATTCGGCCAGAACCCTCTAAAGCAACCGGGCCTATTTTTTCCGACATACCATATTTTGTCACCATATCTCTAGCCAAAGCCGTCGCCACTTGAAGATCGTTAGATGGCCCCGTTGTTATATCGCCAAATATCATTTTTTCCGCCACATACCCTCCAAGCGAGACGGCAATATCATCTAAAAACTCGTTCTTTGACTGGAGTTTTCTGTCTTCAAAAGGCAATTTGAGAGTATAGCCAGCCGCTCTTCCGCGGGAAATTATCGAAATTTTATGAACCGGATCGGCAAAAGGTAAAATTGAAGCGACAAGCGCGTGTCCGGCCTCGTGATAAGCGGTGATTTCTTTCTCTTTTTTCGATAGTAAATGACTTCTTCTTTCCGGTCCAAGCATCACTTTTTCTATCGATCGAATTAAATCGTATTGTGCCACCTTTGTCCTGCTTTCCCTGGCTGCCAAAATAGCCGCTTCGTTAACCAAAGAAAATAAATCGGCACCAGAAAAACCGGGCGTTCTCTCAGCCACAATTTTCAAGTTAACATCCTCGCCAAGCTGTTTCCGAGAAGCGTGGATCTTTAAAATTTCCTCCCGATCGTTTCGGTCTGGTAAATCTATCACTACCCTCCTATCAAATCTTCCCGGTCGAAGCAAAGCTGGATCTAAAACATCCGGACGATTCGTGGCAGCCATGACGATTACTTTCTCATTCTGTTCAAAACCGTCCATCTCAACAAGAATTTGATTGAGAGTTTGTTCTCTTTCATCGTTTCCACCCCCAACTCCGGTTCCCCTAACTCGACCAACAGCGTCTATCTCATCTATAAAAACAATGGCTGGCGCGGCTTTCTTGGCCATTTGAAAAAGATCTCTTACCCTGCTCGCTCCAACACCAACAAACATCTCTACAAATTCTGAACCGGAAATCGAAAAAAAGGCGACTCCCGCTTCACCAGCTACCGCTCTTGCAAGCAATGTCTTTCCGGTACCCGGCGCACCCATCAGAAGAACGCCTTTTGGTATAACTGCTCCTATATCCAAAAATTTTTTTGGGTTCCTAAGAAAATCAACTATCTCTTTCAGTTCTTCTTTGGCCTCTCTGGCCCCAGCCACATCTTTAAAAGTCACCTGCTGTTTTTTATCGTTTGGAAAAGTTATTCGAGCTTTGGACTGACCAAAAGAAAAAGCCTGCATCCCAGCGCCCCGAACTTGCTTGGTCAAGTACCAAATAAAAATAACTATAAAAAGAATTGGGATAATAAAAGGTAAAATGTTCAAAAGCCAAAAACCAAAGCCTTTATCATCTTCGACATTTATCTTTACCGCTGATAATTTTTCCTTCGAAACGCCATAATTAAGAAGGGTTTCAGAAAGTGGCGCTTCAATCTCGCGTTTTGACTGTTTCTTGGAAGTGTCGGCGTAAACAGCCGTCACAGTATCACCTTTTACGGTTATTTCAGTTATCAAACCACTTCCCACATCGACAGCAATTTCCGAAATGGGCGCTTCCGGAACTTTTTGCTGATTTTCAGCAATCAGAGAATAGAAAAAAACTATCACCAAAAAAATCATAAAGGCAGACATCATATTATTTGAAAATGATCCGCCGGAAAAAGACCTACCCTTTTGTCCTTTTGAGAATTTGGGCATTTGAAAATTTTGTTTGGCCATAACAGCGCCATTATACACGAAAAAACAAGATGGTCTATAAAAAAACCGCCGGGCCGGGCGGTTTGAATGAAAGCCGATTATGAAATTGTTTTGATCACTTGTCACTCGAGTGGTCGCCCTGTTTCAAATCCGGCTTGTGAAGCATAACAATCGGTTTGCGATGCTCAGGTGGCAAATGTATTCGCCAAGGAATAGGAACGGGAATGCCCGATTCTTGGAAAAGAGTCGGCTCTGGCTTGAAAACATGAGGTTCGCACTGAAGCATGTGTCTCAGCCGAGAACCGCTGAACCATCGGTCATAAGATTTCTCCAAAACCAATCGGTCACAATGGGTACAAATTTTGAAAATAAAGACCTGAAAGAATTTGCCACCGTCTTTTTGAACCCTTTCCTGCCACTTCCCCTCCTCAAAAGATTGGGGCAATCTGGATGGAGTTTCAATTATTTTCGGCACTCGCCGAACACTCTTTGACCCGCACTGCTGACAACGTCTCAGCCTTCTTTTATGTTCCCGATATATTCCCCAAAAAAGGCCGGCAAAAAATATGATGAAAAAAAAGACGACTAGGACGACGACAACTGACCACCCCTCCATAAAAACATACTTTTCAGTTTCCATAGAACTTTTCTTTTCCTTTCTGCAATATCTTTAACACGTCCATTTGTCCAGGTCAACATTATGATGTAAACTGCTTTTGATATGACAACAATGTTGGAAAACAAAAGAGCCTTTTTCGATCACGAAATCCTGGAAAAAATCCAAGCCGGTATTGAACTAAACGGACAAGAGGTAAAATCTCTCCGAGTAAAAAAAGGGGTTCTTGACGGCGCCCGAATAATCATTCGAGGAAATGAAGCCTATGTTATAAATATGGAAATTCCAGCTCATCAACCAAAAAACGCTAAAGAATACGATGATCGACGGACAAGGCGCCTTTTGCTCTCCAAAGATGAAATTAGCCATTTAACCGGCATTTCTTCGAAAAAAGGCTTGACAATAATACCCATTGCGGTGTATAATAGTGGTAGATTTATAAAAATGACTATCGCTTTAGCTCGCGGAAAAAAGAAATTTGACAAAAGAGAAACAATAAAAAAACGTGAGACAGAAAGAGAAATAAGAAGAACCTTGAAAAATTAGAGCCGGATTTTTTAGAACTTGCCGAAACCTTCACCGATTTTAATACGGGGATGCCTGTTTTGACGGATGTCTGAAAATTGTCGTGCATAACCGAGCCGGAGCACCTCGTTAAAAAGCTCCAAAATACAAGTGCCAAAAACACTGTAAAGGGGATCGTCTCTCCTTATTTGGCGGGATTTCCCCAATTCGCTTACGCTCGCGGTTAACGCCAGTCTAAGCGACATCGTTCCGGAATTTCTTCCGATCTTTCCGGAAATCGGTGTAATACAATCGGGATAGATTGTCGTCCTTCCTTGCCGACAATCAAAACCACTTCGGTGGAAAAAGGAATAAGCGCTTGAAGCTCTTTCTTCCCTCTTCATTCAGGCGCCGAAAAAAAGAGAGAAGATAAGTTATGTAGACTCGCCAATTTCCTCCATTCGGACGGGGGTTCAATCCCCCCATCTCCACTGGTAAAAACATTAGCGTCCGAAAGGGCGCTTTTGTTTTTTCAGTGGGGATGAGTCCCGCAACTGCTTGCGGGACGTGGGGGATTGAAAAGCGGAACCATGTTTTGCCAGTAGGCAAAACAGGTGAGCTAGGGTCGTGAAAATTTGTCCGCAACGGCGGACAAATTATTCCTGACCAATCCCCCCATCTCCACTGGTAAAAACATTAGCGTCCGAAAGGGCGCTTTTGTTTTTTCAGTGGGGATGAGTCCCGCAACTGCTTGCGGGACGTGGGGGATTGAAAAGCGGAACCATGTTTTGCCAGTAGGCAAAACAGGTGAGCTAGGGTCGTGAAAATTTGTCCGCAACGGCGGACAAATTATTCCTGACCAATCCCCCCATCTCCACCGACATAAAACAATATAGAAGAATAAAGTTTGCCACCCGTCCCATCCTCGCGGTAAACCGTTCCCTCGGATTACCT
>CAZFCM010000011.1:0-5211 GCA_964517725.1 uncultured Candidatus Saccharibacteria bacterium
TAAAAATCCCCGTTTCGGTAAACGGAGATTTTTAAGTCGGGTGACCCCAATGGGATTCGAACCCATGTTCCGAGATTGAGAATCTCGTGTCCTAGACCAGGCTAGACGATGGGGCCTAAAGAGCAAGGGGGATTGTAGCATTTTTTGAAAAAACCTCAAAAAGTGTTATAGTTTTTTCGTATTTTAGGAAGGGTGGCTGAGTGGTCTAAAGCGCAGCACTCGAAATGCTGTGTGCCCGCAAGGGTACCGTGGGTTCGAATCCCACCCCTTCCGTTCGTACCAAAAAACAGCCCGCAAGGGCGTTTTTTGTTGGACGGAGGAAGCGAGCGAACTGTTTCGCTCGCGAGGTGGGATTCGAAGACCGTAGCGATGCGCGAGTTTGAGCGGAGCGAAAGGCGAGCGCCGCGAGGGGTGGGCTGCGAGAAATTTCCGTCAGAAAATTTACTTGTAGCTGAATCCCACTTCTTCCGCCAGAACAACCTTTTCTAGGCGAAACCTGTATTGCGATCAAACCTTTTCCTTTACATATTTTATACCTTGAAATTTTCCCTTATTATGTTATAAGTTGGAAGGAAGTAAAAACAAAAGAAGAAAGGTTTCCCAATGTCCTGCCTGACACACACACATCGAGAAGCGGCCATCGAGCTGGGGGAGCATGTCGAAGTGGAATTTCCATTCGCCAGAGGGCCAGTGGATTTGCCCTTCATCCTGTCATCGGCCGGGACCGATCTTGAATTAGAAGAAGTGAGCTCCGAACACAGAATTTTTTCGCCGGGCTCTATGGAAAACGCCACCATAGCCTTCTTCAGGGAAACAAAAAACCCTGCCAAACCATCGGGGCAAATGTTGGAAAAGCTCCGGCTAGCCAGGTTCTGCGTCCTGGACGAGAACAATAAAGTTGTCTTGTTAAATGTGAGGCATGTCGGAAATAAGTTGTTTTTTCTGCGGACCAATTTTTACGCAGAATTAGTTTGTCTGGTGACAGACAGACACTAGCGAAACGAATGCCCTCACATACCGCCACCTTCTTTAAACGGTGGCGGCTTTTTTTATAAAATTTTTCTGATAGTATGATCAAGCAAAAAAATAATATGAAAATATTAGGCATAGAAACTTCTTGCGACGAAACAGCAATAAGTGTTATAGAAATAATCGAAAAAAAAACCGACGAATTTGAAATAATCGTCCTGGCAAACGAATTATTGTCGCAAATAGATATACACAAAAAATACGGCGGGGTATTTCCAACCCTAGCTAAAAGAGAACACGCAAAAAATCTCCCTCCCCTGCTCACGAAAGCCCTATTAAAGGCCAAAAAAACCGAGAGTGAATTTTGCGGTTATACAAAAAAAAACACTGTTTCAGAAATTCCTTTTGATAATTCGGAAATAGAATCCTTGCTCTCCAGAGAACCAGGCATGTTTTCCGCTTTAAAAAAAGAAATTGCCAAAATAGAAAAACCTGCGCTGGACGCAATTGTCGTAACCCGCGGTCCTGGACTTGAACCGGCTCTCTGGACCGGAATAAATTTTGCCAAAGCAATCTCAACCATCTGGAAAATACCTTTGTTGGCCGTTAACCATATGGAAGGTCATATTTTTGTCTCCCTCCTAAAGAAAAGAAATTTCGCTGAACAAAACATAAAAAACAAAGGAGAGGGGCCGGAAATTTTCGATCTAAAAATCCCAAGTCTTCCAATTGTTTCCCTTTTAGTTTCCGGAGGACACACCGAACTCATCCTCAGTAATGAAGTTTTTCATTACCAAATCTTGGGAAAAACAAGAGACGATGCCGCAGGGGAAGCATTTGACAAAGTAGCAAGAATAATAGGCCTGCCATATCCGGGTGGCCCGGAAATATCAAAATTGGCAGAAAAATGGCGAGCTTCCGGAAAAAAAGGGCTCGGAATTGTATTTCCTCAACCAATGGTCAACTCAAAAAATTTTGATTTTTCTTTTTCCGGATTAAAAACTTCAGTGCTTTATTTTTTTAAAAAACTAAAAAATCCGGGAGAAGAGGAAAAAATGGAGATTGCGGCGGCTTTTGAGGACGCAACTACCGATGTTCTCATTTCAAAAACTAAAAAAGCCGTCAAGGAAAAAGGGGCGAGAGCGATTATAGTCGGAGGCGGAGTGGTAGCCAATAAAATTTTACGACAAAAATTAATGTTTCTTTCGGAAAAACAAAAAATCCCCCTTTTCATCCCGGAAATACCCCATTCAACTGACAACGCCCTTATGATAGCGATTGCCGGAGGAATTAGACTGATCCGGTTTGGCAATGCGGTTCATGATGAAAACTTTGGCGCCGAAGGCAACCTAAAAATGGCTTAAATTCGCCATTTTTGCTATCATTTTCGAATGAATTTGGACGACAAATTCTTAAAACCATACAACTCTAAAGAAACAGAGGGTCGAATTTATTCCCTCTGGGAAAAAAGCGGTTTTTTTAATCCGGACATTTGTCTGAATAAAGGCGCATCTTCAGCGGATAAACCTCACTTTTCAATCGTCCTTCCACCACCAAATGTGACAGGCACTCTGCATACAGGACATGCAATTATGCTTGCCATCGAAGACATAATGGTCCGATTTAACAGAATGAAAGGCCGTCCGACTCTCTGGCTTCCCGGCACTGACCATGCGGCCATAGCCACACAATCAAAAGTAGAAGAAACTATATTCAAAAAAGAAGGCAAAACCCGTCATGACCTAGGACGAGAAGAATTCCTGAAAAGAGTCGAAAATTACGCTTCAGAAAGTCATGACACAATAGTAAATCAGATCAGAAAAATGGGCGCTTCTATCGATTGGAGTCGAGAAGCTTATACTCTTGATGAAGAAAGAAATCTGGCTGTCCGCACCGCTTTCAAAAAAATGTACGACGACGGCTTGATTTACCGCGGTCACAGAATCGTGAATTGGGACCCAAAAATGCAGACGACCGTATCCGACGACGAAATAGAGTGGAAAGAAGAAACTGCGCCTTTTTATTACATAAAATACGGGCCGTTTATCATATCAACCGCAAGACCTGAAACAAAGTTTGGCGACAAATATGTTGTCATGCACCCGGACGACAAACGTTACGAGAAATATAAAAACGGCGAAAAACTGGAAGTAGAGTGGATAAATGGAAAAATCATCGCGACCATCATAAAGGACCCTGTAGTTGATATGGAATTCGGAACCGGAGTAATGACCATAACCCCGTGGCACGATGCAGTGGACTTTGAAATTTCCCTAAGACACAACCTAACCAGAGAACAAATCATAGGCTACGACGGGAAACTTCTTCCGATTGCCAAAGAATTTTCCGGTATTCACATAAAAAAAGCTCGGCCTCTTATAGTGGAAAAATTAAGACAAAAAGGCTTTTTGGAAAAAGTTGATGAAAAATATGTTCATCGAATTGCGACAAATAGCCGAGGCGGAGGAATTATAGAACCTCAGATAAAAGAACAGTGGTTTGTAAATGTCAATAAAAAATTCCAGATAAAAAATTCAAAATTAAAAAATGTTCCTCCCCAAACAGAAACCTGCCTTAAAGAATTGATGAAAAAAGTTGTAGAATCCGGACAAATTGAAATAATTCCTGACAGATTTTCTAAAATTTATTTTCATTGGATAGAAAACCTGCGCGATTGGTGTATATCTAGACAAATTTGGTATGGACACAAAATCCCGGTATGGTATCGCCAAGAGAATGAAAAAAATAAAGAGATATATTGCGATATCAATCCGCCCGAAGGAAAAGACTGGGTTCAAGATGAAGACACTTTGGATACATGGTTCTCCTCCGGCCTCTGGACGTTTTCAACACTAGGCTGGCCAGAAAAAACAAAAGATTTAGGAAATTTCCACCCGACTTCAGCTCTTGAAACCGGCTACGACATATTGTTTTTTTGGGTAGCACGCATGATCTTGATGACCACTTATTTAATCGGAGACATTCCGTTTGAGAAAGTGTATTTACACGGCCTAGTCCGAGATGAAAAAGGCCGAAAAATGTCAAAATCGCTCGGCAATATAATGGACCCTTTAATTTTTATAGAAAAATACGGGGCCGACGCTCTCAGGATGGCTCTTGTAATCGGAACCAGTCCGGGAAACGACAGCAAGCTTTCTGAAGATAAAATTCGCGCTTATAAAAATTTTGCTAATAAAATCTGGAACATCAGCCGTTTTGTCCTGGAAAACACACAAGATCAAACGGAAATCTCTGTTGAAAATAAATTCTGCCAAGCTGATAAAGACTTGATAAAAGAAAGGGATATTTTAATCAAAGAGATAACCGGCGACATGGAAAATTTCCGGTTTTACCTTGCCGGCGAAAAACTTTATCATTATATTTGGCATAATTTTGCCGATAAAATATTGGAAGAAAGTAAAAAAATATTCGCCAAAGACGAAAAAGAAAAAGTGCTCTCCAGAAAAAAATTCTTGACTGATACTCTCCGCCTGATGCTTGTCTCTCTGCACCCATTTATGCCTTTCGTCACTGAAGAAATTTGGCAACTTATGGGTAATAAAAAAATGCTTATAATTGAAAGCTGGCCAGAAAAATAAATTCCATGTTTGAAATGCCCGAACCTAATATCCTTTTTTTTGCTCTTTTAGGAGGAATACTCCCCGCTCTGCTTTGGCTCTGGTTTTGGCTTCGTGAAGACCGCTTACACCCAGAACCGCGCTCGCTTATAATGCTCTCATTTTTGGCAGGGATAGGTGTGGTTTTTGCCGCCCTGCCAGCAGAAAGATTTGCCGAAAAATTAGCCGGAAATCCGGTTCCCATTTCAATCGCTCTTATTATCGCTTGGGCGGCAATAGAAGAAATTTTAAAATTAATAGGCGCATATTTTGCCGGGCTTCATAATAAGGAATGCGATGAACCAATCGATCCGATGATTTATCTTATCACAACCGCTTTGGGTTTTGCTGCCCTCGAAAATTCTCTGTTCTTGATTGTCGGCTTAAATCAAGACTTCTTTTACGGAATCGTCACTGGAAATTTGCGCTTCATTGGCGCCTCGCTTCTCCACGTTTTGTGCTCCGGCGTAATAGGCCTGTTTTTCGCGTATTCTTTCTATAAGAAAAGGCTGACAAAAATAATATACCTGACCCTTGGCACTGGTTTGGCAGTAGCGTTGCATTCCCTATTCAATTATTTTGTAAAAGAAAGCGCGGGAGGAGAAACTTTTATAGTATTCTCATT
>CAZFCM010000011.1:5221-14334 GCA_964517725.1 uncultured Candidatus Saccharibacteria bacterium
TTCTTTTGGCCGCCTTTGAAAAAGTAAAAAGGCTTTCGGATGGAACTTCGCCTAAAAGATTCATCGACCGATAAACCCAGTAAAATTGAGTGATTCCGGTTCTCAACAGCCTGTATCTTTTATCGGTAAAACAGTGGTATAATTTTATCAATCGAATTTTAGAATTATCAAATTAATTCCGCGAGGCGCCTTTCCGGATCAAAACGCTTCGCCGTAAAATAATGTCAAAAGACAAAAGAAGTTTTTTTGAGAGACTTACCGGCGTAAGACCGGAAGACGACGAAGCGGAAGAAATCCGTGAGAAAAAGCTAACCGTTAAAGAAGAAAAGCGCGGTAAAAAAGAAGTAAAATGGGTTGAAGATGTTGAAGCGGAAGACGAAGGAGAACTTACAGTGGATGTTTATCAAACGTCTGACGATATAGTCGTAAAAACTGTAACTGCCGGAGTAAAACCGGAAGATTTGGATATATCCATAACCAGAGATATGGTTACAATAAGAGGCCACCGAGAAGAATCCCATGAAATCTCTGATGAAGATTATTACAGTAGAGAACTTTATTGGGGCTCTTTTTCGCGCTCCATTCTTCTACCGCAAGAAGTTGATGTCGAAGGAGCCGAAGCGACCGAAAAGCACGGATTGCTAACGCTTAAACTGCCAAAATTGGATAAAAACAGAGAAACAAAGCTTAAAGTCAAATCCGTCTGAAATCTTTAAGAAACCTGAAAGCCCGGCCCCTTGCAAGGGGCCGGGCTTTTTTATTTTGCCACGGGGGTGAATCGAACACCCGACGCCTGCTTCTTCAGAGCAGCGCTCTGCCACTGAGCTACCGTGGCCCAACAAAATTTAAAAAACTTTCTTTAGTTTAATACCAAAAAATAACCGAAAAATCAATCCTTATTAAGGGTAAAAAGATATCCGTGAAAGACTATATCTCATTCAACATATCGCGCAACTGATCGACTCGGTTCATTCCTCCGGAGACCTTTTCGCTTAAACCGCCGAAACCATTCATCATTTCAAGATAAGGTTGAATAGCATAATAAGCCCCGAAAGAAACGCCTATTATAAGAATCCAATAAAGAATGCGGCTGGCCATTTCCCAACGTCTAGCCCTCTGAATTCTTCTTAAAATATCGTTGTTTTCTTCCGTAAGAATAGCTATTTTTTGAAGCAACTTGTTTTCTTCTGGAGTCATACCCAATTATTATAACATATTATTAAAGATAAAAGTCTAAAAAAACGCCTTGCGAATTAATTCGTTGTTCACAAAGTACGCAAGGCGTTGATGCACGGATCATCCTTCTAAAATCCCACCGCGATCAGTGAGACTCTAATTTTGAAACTCATTTATTCTTAAACTTCCAATCCTCAACTCAAACCAATATACCCCTATTGGTTTTGAGCTAACGCTTGCTCTAGTTTTTGTTTGATCTCTTTTCTCTCTCTGGCGGAGCAGTACCCCAATTGGCTTTTTTCATCACTTCGCTCAAAAAAAGCTCAATCGGGCTTCGATTCCTACGACCCAAACAACGGCTTTAGCCTTATGTTTGTGTGCCCTTAGTAGGAATCGAACCTACAACTACTCCTTAGGACGGAGTTGTTATATCCATTTAACTATAAGGGCGAGAACTAACCCCCATAACTTATCACAAAAAAAGCAAACCTTGAAGGCTTTAGCCAAAAGACTTGCTTTTTTATTGATTTACTTTAGACCCAACAAATCCGATATCCTCTCTTCATCGAAACCGATTATCATTTCATCTTCGATGAAAATAACCGGAACGCCCATTTGACCGCTTTTTTCGAGCATTTCTTTTCTTTTTTCCAAATTTGAAGACACATCGTAATTTTCGTATTTTACTCCATGTTCATCAAAAAAATCCTTGGCCATGTGGCAAAAGTGGCAGGTCGGGGTCGAATAAATGACTACTTTCTTTTGTTTTTTTTCATTCATCTTTTTATTTTTAATTATTAAAAACGCGCGCCTCATTATAACCCTGAGTCCATTTTTGGAAAAGAAGTTATCCACAATGGCAAAAACAGCAACATAGACACATCTTTTGAATGCGAGTGGCGGGAATCGAACCCGCGCCTAATGCTTGGGAAGCACTCATTCTGCCACTAAACTACACTCGCCTGCCGGAAACCGGGAACAATTTTCCAACTTATTGACCGAGCGAATAATACTTTAAAATCCAAATTTTTCCAATAATCTCTTCCACCAAATTTCTTGTTCACGGCTTTCAATCGTCGTTTGTCCGTTATCTATTTCGCCAACCACCATTATTACCTCTTCGCCGGGACGAGCAACCGGAAATCTCTCCCTTATCTCCTTATCAAGCCCAGCCTCGGTACTTAAACGTCTTATTTTTTCTTGTAAATCCGCTTCCCTGTTTTTCAAATTAGTAAGGCTTTCTTCCACTAAACCAAGCATTTTTCTTCCTTCCACAACTTCTTCAGCCAAACTCCACAGAGATTTGATAAGCCAAACATCAACCAGTAAAAATATGCCGGTTGCTGAAACCAAAAAAAATCTTCTCCAACCGCTTCCGCCCTTTTTTACCGAAAATACCATGAAATTTACAAAAAAATCTTATAGGTTATTATAATAACATATAAGCAAAATCAAAAAGATGTTTTTCACTAAAAAAGGTAAAAAAATAATCGGGCTTTTTTGGGCGTTCATCTGTGTGCTGGTTATTATCAGTATGGTTGCCCTTTATTTTCCGGCTTTTAACTAATTACCAGAAAAGCCCTTAACCGACACTTCATTCGCCCGTTTTCATCATTTTTATGAAAATTTCCTGGGGAATTTCGACCCTTCCTCTTTCTTTGAGCCGTTTTTTTCCCTCCTTTTGTTCTTTCCAAAGTTTCATTTTTCTCGTCCTATCACCCCCATAAAGATATCCAGCCACATCTTTTTTTAAAGCCGACAGAGATCTTGAAGAGATTATCCGGCCGAGGGCCACAGCCTGGATTTTTACCGTAAAAAGCTGACGAGGCAAAATATCATGCAATTTCTCAACCGTCTTTTTTGCTTCTTCTTCCACTCGACGCTTTGAAACCACCCTAGTAAAAGCCGGCACAATTTCTTCAGCAACCAGAACATCAAGTCTGACAACTTCTGCTTCACGAATATCTTTCTGAATGGAATAGGATAAAGAAGCGAAACCTGAAGAAACACTCTTTAATTCATCAAAAAAATTCCTCATAAGTTCCCTAAGCGGAATTTCTGCTTCAAGCGCCGTTCGATGATCACCAAAATTTTCCGTCTTACCAATAATCGCTTCGTGTTCGTAAAGAAGCTTCATTATTCCACCCAAATAATCTGGCGGAGAAATTATTCTTAGAGAAACCCACGGCTCGAAAATTTTGTCTATCATTCCATAATCGGGGAAAAGCGCCGGCGAATAAAAAGCTCCCCTTTTGCCCTTTTTATCCAAAACTTCGTATCTTATAGACGGCGAGGTTACTACAAGAGACAAGCCGAATTCCCTTTTTAATCTCTCAGTTATTATCTCGAGATGCAACATCCCGAGGAAACCGCACCGAAAACCGCGTCCGAGAATATTTGAAGATTCTTCTTCAAAAGTAAAAGCCGAATCGGAAAGTCGAAGACGAAGAAGAGCTTGCCTTAATAAGTCCCAATCATCGCCTGAAGATCCGGTTTTGCCACCTATAGACTTATTTTCCGGATACAAAGATGCCCAAACTACCGGTTTAGGACTCATATAGCCGGAAAGGCCAGGTAAAGGCTTCTTTGTTAAAGTAATGGAATCGCCGACAGAGGCCACCCCCGGACGTTTTATACCAGTGACAATATAACCTATTTCTCCAGCCGAAAGCTTTTCAACCGACTTACTCTCCGGGACAAACACGCCCATCTCCAAGGGAGAAAAAGTTTCTCCTGCTACGGTAAAAACGAGCTGATCCCGAACTGTTGTTTCGCCATCAAAAACCCTCACATAAACGATAACACCAGTATGGTTAGAATACTGAAAATCAAAGACCAGACCCCTAAAACTGCCACTTTCCGGTATTTCTTCTTTTGGCGGAGGAATTTTTTTTACAATCTCCATTAAAAGTTGAGTCACCCCCTCGCCTGTTTTGCCAGAAACTTCAAGAACCTGATCCGAAGATATACCAAGCAATTCGGCAATTTCCTGTTTAACTTCTTTTACTCTAGCAAGTGGCGAATCTATTTTGCTAACTACCGGAATAATGACTACTCCCGCTTCTTGAGCCATGCCAAGAGTGGTTAAAGTTTGAGCCTGAACGCCTTGGGTGGCATCAACTAGCAAAATAGAGCCTTCTACCGCTCTTATCGCTCTTGAAACTTCGTAGGAAAAATCTATATGACCCGGCGTGTCTATCAAATTCAAAGTATAAGAAAAAGTCGAGTCGCTTGGTTTCCAAATCATCCGAACCGGGGTCATTTTTATGGTTATACCTCTTTCTCTTTCAAGCTCCATTGAATCCAAAACTTGGGCTTGCATTTTTCTTTTTTCTATAGTTTCGGTAATCTCTAGCATCCTGTCGGCTAGAGTTGATTTGCCATGATCAATGTGAGCGATAATACTAAAGTTTCTTATTTTCTCTAATTCCATATCAAACAATATTACACAAAAAGAGCCAAACTGCGAGTCCGATTAATTATGAAAAACTTTAAAGAGTCGGGTTGTCCGCGATATCCGGGCCAATAGTCTCTACTCTCCAAATCCGTCGCTTCAAGGCGTTTACAATCTCTATAAATTCCCTGTTTCGCATCAACCATAAAACAAGAATCATAAAAGATATTCCGACCAAACCAGCGAAAAAGCCTTGCATAAAAACTCCGGAAACCTTTTCAAGAGAAAAAATCTCATCCAAAAAATCTAAAACCAGATATGAAACAAAACTGCCTGAAACCGAAGCGCCAGCTGTTTCTAAAAATGTTTTGCTTAAACCCGAGTCAAAAGACGGAAAATCAGTCTTAAACATCTTCCAAATAATGAAGACGTTTGTAATTGAAGCTAAAGAATATCCCAAGGGAAGGGCCAAAACTCTCGCTCCGCCTGTTCCCTCGACTTTTAACAAAGCTTCTAAAAATTTTTCAAAACCGGGATAAACGCCAATTAATCTCATAAAAAACCAAGCTAGAAAAACCGCAAGAAAAGCTCCGAGCAAATTGGCAAAAAGAGGTTTACCGGTTCGACCAGCGGCATAATAAGCCCTTGAAAGAAGGATTATAAGACTCTGAGCGACCACAGATAAAGCAAAAAGGGCAAGCGAAGCGGCGGTAAGTCTGGTATCCGACCAATCAAACTCGCCAAAACCCAATACCGTTCTTACTATCTGCGCTCTTAAAACGATAAACAGAAAAAGAACCGGCATTGACCAAAAAATTATATGTTTTATCGACTCTCTAACCGACAAAGCGAATTCTTCATTTTTACCGATTGAAAAAAGACGAGAAAGAGTAGGAAATGCGGCCATTGAATAACTCGAACCGACAATTGAAAGCGGTACTGACTGTAAATTCCAAGACAAAGTAAAAACTGATATTGAACCCGCTCCAACCACCGAGCCTAAAGCAACCAAGGCAAACATTGATAAATTTCCGGCTGCCAAACCGATAGTCCTCGGAAAAGAATTTGTAATCACATTAAAAATCTCTCTCCAATCTATCCGGAAAATAAAAGTCGGGGCCAAACCAGTGCCGATAAGAGCTGGTAATTGGATTAAAAGGTGAAGAACTGCTCCTAAAACCACCCCCCAAGCAAGACCTTCCATTCCCAAACGAGGGTAAAACAAAACGACCCCGACAATTATTCCCCCGTTATAAAGAATAGGTGATAAAGCGTAAACAAAAAATTTTCTGAACGCCTGAGTAATACCAGCGATGTAACTAGAAATTCCTAAAAAAACCGGCTGGAGCAACATTATCCTTGTCATGTCAGATATAAGTTTTTCCATTTCTGTTCCACGAAAACCAGGAAAAGCAATTCTGACCAATTCGGGTGTCAATATAAAAACCAAAATTGAAACGGAAATAATTATGACCAAGAAACCAGAAAAAACCCCGTTAACAAATTTTTTAGCTTCAAGCTCTCCTCTTTTCAGCCGTTCAAAAATATAAGGAATTATTATTGATGCTGAAACAAGCGAAGCAATAGTAACAAATATGGCATCTGGAATCCTAAAAGCGGCATAATAGGCGTCCAAATCCGCTCCTGCCCCGAAAGTGCCGGCTAGAAGACGATCTCGGACAAGTGCTAAAATTTGAGACAAAAAAGCGAATCCGCCCAAAAGATAAGCGGCCTCATGAAGCCCGCTTATCTCTTTGTTGAACAGCTCTAACAGACGCTTGACCATCGAAATGCGCCGACTTACTCCTCGGACGCCGTAGATTTTGTCTTTTTTGCTCCAGTTTCCTCAACTGGCGGAGTTTTCCTTTTCTCCGGCTTGTCATCCGTTGCTTCAGCAAACGGCGACCGGCCAGCTTTCAAATTTGAAAGGATTAATTTGACTTCCTCATTGTCGGGATTGCTTTGGACTAAATCCTCAAATTGAGCTATCGCTTCCGTTTGTTTACCCAATTTTTCGTAAGAAAGTCCTAGAAAATATTTAACATTCGCGTAAACAGGATTAAGGGCAATAGCTTGAGACAAAACCGCTTCCGCCCCTTTGTAATCCCTATTATTGAACTTGAGAAGTCCAAGCTGGAAAAGAATAGTCGGATCATTGGGCGAAAGAACGGAGGCTGATTCGACCGAAGCGATAGCCGCGGCCGTATTGCCCTCCTTTACTTCGAGCTGGGCCAAAAGGAAAATCGCATCTATATAATTCTGCTTTTTAGCGAGAGCTTGAGCGATGTAATCCCTAGTTTTTACATTATCCCCTTTCGAAAATTCCAATCTCGCAAGCATCAAGTAAATAGCCGGGCTGTGCGGATTGTGTTTTAGAGCCTCTTCGTAAGTTATTTTAGCCGCTTCATAAGCACCCTCGATTTTCAAAGGAACAACAGTCTCATAAACCCGACCGAGAGAAACGTGATTCTCATAATTTTTTTCGTCAATGGCAATCGCTTGTTTTGCATATTCAAGAGTCGAACCTAAAACATTCTGGAATTGAGCCCTTATGGTGTCAATTGGAGTTTTGTCGTTGGTTGTCGCCACTAAATTATTAAGTCTTATTATGCCAATTTCCGAAAGCGCCCTATAAAATAAATCATTTTTGGATAAAGATGTGGCTTTAAGGATTTTGACTTCTGCTTTGTCAAAATCACCCGTGGTATTTAAGACGACTAATCCTTTTTGGAAATAAGTGTAAGCCATAAAACGTTGGATCATAAAGTATTCAGTGGCAACCGAAACAACGATAAAGACGATAAACAGAAGTACAAAACCAAAACTTACCTTTGATACCGAAGTATAAGAACCGGTCTTTATTTTCGAATGACCCTCAAGCGATAAACAAGAAACAAAAATACCTGTCAAAATAAAGGCCAAAGCGGTCACAACATTGCCCGGAGCGTAAAACACCGAGAAAATCCAGATAAACATTGCTCCAAGAAATGAAGAGATGGTCAGATATCTAAGCGTCGGATCTGATGAAGGAGAAAATACTGAACGGAAACCGGAAAAAACAAAAAAGAAAAAGAAAGCCAGCCAAGCTAATAATCCGAGAAGACCCGTCGTAATCAGAAAAGTTGGAATAAGTCCGACACCATAATTAAAATCGGCATTCCAAAAAATTGTACCGTTAACCGCCGGATCTTTATATTTTAACCATTCCCTAACGAACTGGTTTGGACCGGCGCCTAATATCGGATCGTGTTTCAGGGTATTCTTAGCTACAGTAAAGGTTGCTTGCCAAGAAGGTCGAACCTCAAGCTGGCTAATATTGAACTTCTCGGAAAGTTTGTTGTTTATATAACTCCCAAAAATTATAAACAGAAGAGAAACAACAGCCACAATCAAAGTGGCGACGGGCAAACGTCTTTTTGGCTTGTCGCTTTCGGCAGATTCCCTGTCCACGATCTTCGGCCCTTTTGAGAAAGAATAAAGATAAACAAAAAGAATAACAGAGAGTAAGGCCAAAACAAGCCAAATCGCGGAAAAGTTTACTAAAGCTAAGAAAAAAAGAGCGACAAAAAGAGAAACGTAGGATATGACTTTCATTCTCTTGCTTAGAGGAAAAAACTCCAATGTGATCAGGGCTAGAGTGGTAATAAGGCCGAAAAACACACCTAAATCGTTCCATTTGCCAACAGGATTGGCGGTCGCTTCTCCGAAAACACCAAAAGAAAGAAAATTGGGGCTGATAAATAAACGAGCCAACAGGAAAACCGCCACCACGGCGAAAGATATAAACAAAGCCGAAAAAGCCGAAAAAACTTTATCTTTCGTCCTTAGAAAAAGAGGAATGAGAAAAATTGTCAGAAAACCGACAAAAATCGAAACGACCGTGCCAACTTCAAAACCCTGACCTAAAACTGAAAGCTTAACAGAACCGGAAAAGAAGGCCGATATAAGACTGACCAAAACTACCACTCCCATAGACAAAACCACTGAAGATGCCGGTAATTCATAACGACCCTCTTTCAATCTTTTTAAAATCCAAGCCACAAAAACCACAACCAAAGCCGTAACAAATACTAACTGTTTTGTAAACAAGAATTGGATGGACGAAGAAGGAATAAAAACAATCGGCAAAAGAAAAACCAAAGCCGGAAAGATTATACCTAGAAACCGATCCAAGCGACTTGGATTCTTTTCCCCTATTGATTCATTTTCTCTTTCTTCGACTTCAATCGCGGAAGGAGAGATATTTTCATTTTCCATAAAAATTTAGAAAAATCTAATTGATAAACATTATTGGAATATTATATGGCAAAAACAAAGCATTTCAAATTTTTTTGGAATTGTAATTGGCTGGCAAATATGTTATAATTGATCTTAGTCGCGCCGGGTAGTCGCGCGAATTCTTGCTTCGGCGAGAACTAGCGAGGAAAGTCCGAACACAAAGCCGGCGTTCCGCTTTCGCTTATCAAAAAATGACCAGCGGAAGTGGAACGCCGACAGGAGTAGCGGGTAACGCCCGTCTGGAAAAGGTTGCTTTTTCCAAGAG
>CAZFCM010000012.1:0-6621 GCA_964517725.1 uncultured Candidatus Saccharibacteria bacterium
GTTGGCAAAAGGTGATTTTCTTCGCTAATTTTTAGTTGAAAAAATATAACTGTTAGAAATCGACTGGATATTTTTTAATCAGCTTGCGGTATAATATTGTCTATGTGGCCACTAGAATTTTTCTCCACTTATTTTTTTGACAAGTTACGACGTCGTTCTTCTGGTTTCGGAATGATAGAGGTGATAATCGGCACAGCAATATTTTTGATTGTCGCGGTTGGAGTTTATTCCACTTTTGCCAAATTGTTTGAGGTTGTAAAGATTTCTCACGCCAAAATTACGGCAATAGCTTTGGCTAATGAACAATTTGAAATCGCTAGGAACTTGTCTTATAGCGATGTGGGTAGTCCTGGCTCTTTGCCGAACGGAAAAATTCCTCACGTTCAGACGATTAGTCGAGACGGTATAGAATTTGAGATTATAACTACCGTCAGGAATATAGATGATCCGTTTGACGGAAAGCTCGGAGGAACTCCAAATGATATGTCGCCGGCCGATTATAAAGTGGTCGAGGTTTCTGTTGATTGTTCTATTTGCAAAAATTTTCAGCCGATTATTTTGACAACTAATGTTGCGCCTAAAAACTTGGAAACCAATTCAACAAATGGGGCTCTTTTTATAAAAGTTTTTGACGCTAGCGGACAACCTGTTATGGGAGCTGATGTAAAAGTAGAAAATCGTGAGATAGTTCCAAATATCGTTATAAACGACGTTACTGATATTAATGGAATGTTGCAGATTGTCGATGCTCCGCCCGGCATCGAAGCTTACAAAATAACGGTTTCAAAAACCGGTTATTCTTCGGAACAAACTTATCCGGTTGGCGACTTGGCCAATCCGAATCCGATTAAGCCAAATGCCACCGTGGCGGTTCAGCAGGTGACCCAAATCAGCTTTGCCATAGATAAAGTCAGCACATTAAATCTGGCCAGTGTGGACGAAACTTGTCAGTCGATTTCGGACGTGGGTTTTAATATTTCAGGTTCAAAAATTATCGGTCAAAATCCGGATGTTCTTAAATATACCGCTTCATCAAATACGGGTTCTCTCGGTCAAATTACAATGCCGGATTTAGAATGGGACAACTACAACATTTCTGTTGTCGACAGTAACAGCTCTTACGATCTTCTTGGTCTCATACCGACAGTGCCGATTCAGATAACTCCAAATTCTACTCACAATGTAAAATTTGTAATGAAGCCGAAAGATCCGATTAGTCTTTTGATTTCAGTCAAAGATAGGAATTCTGGACTACCTCTTTCCGGCGCGATTGTTACTGTCAACGGAAACGGCGTAAGTAGTTCTAAAATTTCCGGCCAAGGGTCTCTTATTCAGAGTGATTGGATTGGCGGTCCCGGTCAAGATGATTTCGTTGATGAGACAAAATATTTTTCTGATGACGGATTGGTTGATACGGCAACTTCTTCCGGCCAGATTTTACTTGCCAGAAACGGTGATGAATATTTTCAGAACTGCACTTTGGTTTCATCTTCCTTTGATGTGGGTTCTCCTAGTAATTTTTTCGAAATAAGTTGGGCGCCATTCAACCAGCCAGCTGAGACTGGAGCTGATTCGGTAAAAATCCAGATTGCAACCAACAATGACAAGCTTACTTGGAATTTTGCCGGTCCGGATGGCACTGACACAAGCTATTACACAATTGCCAATAGAAATATTCACGCCGTGAACAACGGCAACCAGTATTTTCGCTACAAAATTTTTCTTCACAGCGACGCAACCAGCACGACACCGATTGTTTCTGACACGTCTTTTACTTTTACTTCAGCTTGCGTTCCTCCGGGCCAAGCGATGTTCGGCGGTTTGCTTTTGGGTAGCTATGACGTCGAGGTTGTAAAGACTGGGTATCAGATCTATCAAAACACTATTAATGTTTCATCTTCCGGAATTTTAGAGGTTCTTTTGGACAGTTTTTAATTTAAATATGAAAACAGAAAAAAGATTTGAAAAGGAAGAAAATCGAGGCGCGCTTTTGATCGAGACGTTGGTAGTTGTTGGCATATTGACACTTGTTGGTTTGGCAGTCTGGTCTTTCCAAAGAAATATCTTTTTTTACAACAATGTTATCGGTAGTGGTTTTAAAGCGGAGAATGACGCTAGAAAGGTGGTTAAACAATTGGCATCTGAAATAAGAAGCGCCAGCATGGGTAATGACGGGTCTTATCCTATCTCTAAAGCTTCAGGTGACAATCTTGCTTTTTTTAGCGATACCGATTCAGATGGATTAAAAGAAAAGATAAGATATTTTCTTGAAGGCGATATTGTTAAACGGGGGAGTATAGTTCCTTCTGGTAATCCGCCGGTTTATTTGCCGGCCAATGAAATAGTAACAATTATGACAGACGGCGCGGCGAATTCCGGCCTGCCTATATTTTCGTATTATAATTCTTCTTATGACGGTACGACGGCTTCGATGGCAGAACCGGTTGATGTGAGCGCTATTAGGTTGGTTAAAATAACTATCGTGATAGACGAAAGTTCAATAAGAGCGCCAGCTCCTATGAAGATAACCACTCAGGTTTCAATAAGGAATCTTAAAGATAATTTGTAAAAATGAAAAAATCCAAATCGACTAACTTTTTCGAAAAAGGAACTATGCTTGTTCAGGTTGTGGTTTTTTCCGCAATCGCCACTCTTTTTATCGGAGGTCTGGCTAATTGGGCAAGTCTGACTTTAAAGTCGATGCAACAATCAAACAGCAGAGAATTGGCCATGCAAATAGCTGAAGCCGGCATCGAATATTATCGTTGGCACTTGGCTCATGTCAAAGACGATTTTACTGACGGAACCGGTCTGCCCGGTCCTTATATTCATGATTTTCTAAATAAAGATGGGATAAAAATAGGAGAGTTTTCTTTAGAGATAACTCCGCCTTCTGTCGGTTCGACAATCGTTGCGATAAAATCAACTGGTTCATTGTTAGGTGAACCAAATATAAAAAGGAGCATAATGACCAGACTGGCTGTACCTTCTTGGGCCAAATATGCAGTGGCGGCGAATGATGTGATGCGGTTTGGCGATGGTACGGAAGTTTTTGGACCCATTCACTCCAATAAAGGAATTCGTTTTGACGGATTGGCTCATAATTTGATTACAAGCGCGGTGGCTTCTTACGATGATCCGGATCATTCCGGGGGTAATGAGTTCGGTGTTCATACCCACAAGATTCCGATTGACCCTTTGCCTCCAAATGTTCCACCGAACCGACTTGATGTTTTTATGGCCGGTCGACAATTTCCTGTTCCAGCTATAGATTTTTCTGGTATTACCGCCGATTTGGCTAATATGAAAAGCGATGCTATAGCAAATGGAAAATATCTTGCGCCGTCAGGTAGACGAGGCTACCATATAGTTTTTAAGATCAACGACACATTTGATGTTTTTTCGGTGAGAACGCTTTCTTCAGTTCCTTTGAATTGTACTAGTAGCGGTGATACGAGCGGTTATTGGGGCAGTTGGAGTGTCGCAAGCCAAAATTTTGTCGGCAATTATCCAATTCCGCAGAACGGAATAATTTTTGTTGACGATCATGTTTGGGTTGACGGTCAAATAGATACAGCTAGAGTTACGGTGGCCGCCGGCCATTTTCCAGACAGTGTAAGCGAAAGAAAAAGTATAACAGTTAATAATGATCTATTGTATACGAATTACGATGGCAAGGACACCATATCTTTGGTGGCTCAGCAGGATATAAATGTCGGTTTGTACAGTGAGGACAATTTGAGAATAGACGCGGCTCTCATTGCTCAAAACGGAAGGGCTGGGCGTTTTTATTACGAGAACGATTGTCGTCCGGAAAATAAGCGAGATACTATAACTTTGTATGGCATGATAGGTTCAAATAAAAGATACGGTTTTGCTTATACGGATGGCACTGGTTATGCCAATCGCAACATCATTTACGACGCTAATCTACTTTATTCTCCGCCTCCAGCTTTTCCGCTTACTTCGGACCAGTATCAGACGATTTCGTGGGAAGAGATTGAGTAACAATAAAAGCTATTAACTGCAGGTTAAGTCTCGCGCTGTTTTATGTTCACTTCACTAAATCTATTTTGCCCCAAGGAATCGGGCATTAACTTTTTGTTGTTGTCGTTCGTTTGGGGGAGAATATAAGAATATACATTTTTTACATTTTTTCGCTAGGCAATAAAAAACCGCCCTAAATAGGGCGGTTTTTTAAAAATACTATTTGACAGCGTCTTTCAAGGCTTTAGCAGCCCGGAATTTAGGCACTTTCATGGCCGGAACGCTCACCGAAGCGCCAGTTCGAGGGTTTCTGGCTGTTCGGGCAGCTCTTGATTTTACGGAAAAGATGCCGAGACCGGCAATTGAAACTTCCTCGCCTTTTTTCAAAGTGGCCACTATAGTGTCGACCACTTTATCTACGGCTTGCTCGGCTTGGACTTTGGTGCCGCCAAGTATGGCGTGTACCGCCTCAACAATACCTTGTTTATTCATTTTGTTCTGTTGATTATTAAAAAGTTGAAAAACGGGACCTTTTCGACCATTACTCGGCGAGCTTTTATCGCGAGTATTACGATGAAATTATATATTAAGCCTTTTTTTGGGCAATCAATGAATTTCTATAAAATTTTTTTGACATTTTGTAAACAAAATTTTTTATTCATTTTTTAGGCTCTTAACAAAAAAACCTTTTGGTGCATAATCATTGAGGACGGAGAGTTCTATGAAAAAACCCCTTAAAAATAATGTTATCCCGAAAACAACCAGGCTCGGTGGCGTGCATTTTGGCGCCATTACACGATTTTTTGAATGGTGCCGTGGGGTTCGATTCAGTTTACCTGCCGGCGAGATTGTGGTGATATTAAAATCGTGGAGTGATTCTGACGGGAAATTATACCTCCGGGGTTGTTCTTTGGTGAAAAGGAGTCCATTTGGTTCCGGTCAGGAGAGGAGTTATTGGTGGATTGATTTTCCACCGGAGGTGATACGTCCGCTCAACAGGGAAGAAATAGAACACATAATAAACAGCGCACCTGTTCTCCCTGATGAAGTTTTGGATTCTTCTGTAAGGGAGGTTTTGTCTCAGATTTCAAGGTTGGAGAGCGCCGGTCAAGTTTAAGATTTGTTTGTCTCTGACCCCGTTTGTTTTTAGCAGACGGGGTCTTTTCTATAACCGGTTTACACCAAAAGGTTTAAGAGCTACCGGATATCTTTTTTTGCGCTCACCCCTGTCTTTTTAGCTACTGTGATGCGGTTGAAAATATAAGTTATCTGGCGTACTCGATGACTCTAGTTTCTCTAATCACGTTTACTTTTATTTCTCCGGGGTATTTGAGCTCCGACTCTATTCTTCTCGCTATGTCTTGAGCCATCTTTTTTGCTTCTAGGTCGTTGATTTCGGAAGGGGTGACAAAAATTCTTATTTCTCGGCCAGCTGATATGGCATAAGCTTTTTCAACCCCCTTGAAAGAAGTGGCAATAGTTTCGAGCTCTTCCAATCTTTTTAGATAATTTTCTACGGTATCCCTTCTTGCGCCCGGCCTCGCGCCAGATATAGCATCGGCGACTTGGACGATTATTGACTCTGGTGTTTCGTAAGGATATTCGCCGTGATGGGCCTGCATCGCCTTTATTATTTCTTCGTTTACACCGAATTTTTGAAGGATTCTTCGGCCGATTTCAACATGAGTGCCTTGGACTTCATGATCAACTGCTTTGCCGATGTCATGGAGTAGGGCGCCGGCTTTGGCGATGGCGACATTTACCCCTAATTCCTCAGCCAGCATTCCGGCGATATGGGCCATTTCAATAGAATGTTGAAGAACGTTTTGTCCATAACTGGTTCTAAAATGAAGACGACCTAAAATAGCAAGAACTCTTGGATCAAGGTTCAAGACGCCACATTCATAGGCCGCTTGGTTGCCTTTTTCTTTTATTATTTTGTTTATTTCTTGAGTGGCTTTTTCAACTGCCCCTTCAATTTTAGCCGGTTGGATGCGTCCGTCCAAAATTAAATTTTCCAAAGCGACCCTTGCCACTTGTCGGCGGACAGGATCAAATGAAGAAATTGTAATTGAGCCGGGGGTATCATCAACAATTATTTCTACTCCGGTCGCCCTCTCGAACGCTTTTATATTCCTACCTTCTTTGCCGATTATTTTGCCTTTCAGTTCATCTGAGGGAATATTTACAAAAGTCGTTAGAATGTCGGGTGATACCGAGTTGCCAAGCCTTTGAATGGCGGTGGTTAAAATTTCTTGAGCTTTTCGTTCGAGCCTTTCTTCTCCGTTTCTTTCTATTTTTTGCATTCTGGCCAAGATGTCTTCTTCATACTTTTTCTCGGCGACAGTCATTAATTGGTTTCTTGCTTCTTCCTCAGATAATTTGGCGATTTTTTGTAATTCATCATCCTTTTCCTTTTCCATCTGGTCGACTTTTTCCTTTATTTTTTTTACTTCGGCTATTTTGTTTTTTATTTCTTCTGTTTGTTTATCTAAATCAGATTGACGTCTATCGAGCAGATCCTCCTTTTTTATCAATCTTTCCTCGGTTTTTTTTACTTTGTCTTCTTTTTCTTTTATTTCTATCCGGGCTTCTTTCAAGGTGCCGGCAGCTTGGTTTTCAGAGTTCAGGATA
>CAZFCM010000012.1:6631-12892 GCA_964517725.1 uncultured Candidatus Saccharibacteria bacterium
TGCTTCCTCCTGCGCTCGGACCATCTGCTCCTTTATTTCCAGTTCCATCGAACCCTTTTTGCCAAGGGCTATCACAAGGCGCAAGTAATAGCCAATAGCCACTCCCGCAACTAGGGCCGCGCCTCCCAAAACTATCGCTAATTTTAATGACATGGCGAATCGGACTTCGCCCTTCTATGCCAATTGTCTTTGGATTTTTTGGAGAATTATTCCTGAGTTCAAATTTTTGGGAAAGTTTAAATTTTTACTTGCCGAGCTCCGAATTTCCAGTGACGAATTGTAAAGAAAGTATGAAATCATAATTAATTTTTTAATGTAGGCATATTACAACAAGTTGCTAGTTAAAGCAAATAAGGGGGGAAAGAAAATTATATTTCGCTAAGGGCTGTCTCGGGCCTAATTTTTAGGACAAGATTTTATCTACGATTCCATACTTTTTGGCTTCATCTGCGTTCATGTAATAATCTCGTTCTACGTCTTTCTCTATCTCAGTTTGAGTTTTTCCTGTGTTTCCGGCCATAATCTTATTCAGTTTCTGCTTTATTTTTATAATCTGTTTGGCGGTTATTTCTATGTCAGTTGCTTGACCTTGAGCGCCTCCCAAAGGTTGATGGATCATTATTTCTGAATTTGGAAGGGCATAACGTTTACCTTTTTTACCGGCGGAAAGAAGTACCGCAGCGCCTGAAGCAGCGACGCCGACACAAACGGTAGAAACGTCGTTTTTGACATGATTCATTGTGTCTAAAATAGCGAGAGTGGCTGTGACAGACCCCCCGGGCGAATTTATGTAAAGGGAGATGTCTTTTTTCGGATCCTCCGATTGGAGAAAAAGAAGTTGGGCGATGGTTATATTGGCGGTATCGTCGTCGATTGGTCCGCCAAGAAATATAATATTTTCCTTTAGGAGTCGAGAATATATATCATAGGCTCGTTCCCCAAATTGAGATTTTTCTATTACCGTTGGTATAAGCATGTTAAAAAAATAAATATAAAATTTTCCAAGACTGGGAGAGTATAACAACTATAGGGTGTCTTGACAAGAGTTTGATACTTTGTTTATCTTATATATAGACATATGAAGAATTGCCCGAGTCAAGAAACCCTGTTTTCCTATTTTGGAGGTTTTCTCAATGAAACCAAAAAAAATAGAGTTTTCAGGCATCTAATCATTTGCCCGGAATGTCGGGAAAAGATAAGAAAGATAAATCGTGAGTTTGAAGGTTTTTACGAAGCTCTTTTTTCCCGATCTTCATCCGAGGATTGTCCGGGGATTTCTTTTTCCGCCTGACCAAATGCCGTCCTTCCTTTTTGAAGGACGGCATGAATTTTCAGTAAGATTGTTTTATTGGAAGTGACCAGAATACTCCGCCCCCTTGAGGTGGGGAAGAATGGCCACATAATAATTTGGGCGAACAGGTTTCACTCTTATCCAACAAACTCCCGATGCTTTGCCTAATATATTGCCGAGGTAATCTGAGGAAACAGTCTGCAGGGATAGAACGAGGCTAAATTTTATTTTTAAATCAATGAAAAAACACAGATTTTTTTTGGATAGAAAAATTTTTCCCGGTAAAATCGAAATTTTAGACAAAAAACTTTTTCACCAACTGAAAAATGTTTTTAGACTCAGGGAGGGTGGTGAGGTGGAGATTTTTGACGGATCCGGTTTCGATTTTCCGGCTAAGATTGAGAGACTTTTTGCCGGCTCGGTTTCACTTTTGATTGGGCAGGGAATAAAAAACGACAAATTGTCTTCAAGAAGAATGATTTTGTTCCAGTCAATTATAAAAAAAGATAATTTTGAATGGGTGGTGCAAAAATGTGTTGAAATTGGAGTGGCGGAAATAGTGCCGGTGATTTCTGAAAGAAGCGAAAAAAAGAATATAAATTTGAACCGTCTTGCGTTTATTGCAAAAGAGGCGACTGAACAGTCCGGCAGGATTTTACCGCCACTAATTCGTAAGCCAATTTTATTTCGTGAAGCAATTGATTTGGTGTCCGGCGAAATTTTGGTTTTAGATTCTACCGGAGTCTCTTTGAAAGGGGTGAAGGATGCCCCCGGCGAATTTAAGGTTTTTGTCGGTCCGGAGGGTGGTTGGAGCGAGAGCGAGATGGCCTTATTTAAAAAAAAGGGAACAAAAATTTTATCTCTTGGTAATGCAACCTTAAGATCGGAAACAGCGGCGGTGGTTGTTTCGGCTATTTTACTTCTTTAGCTAAATTGTTATTGTTTTGATTTTCAAGAAACTCAAAGACTTTTTCGTTTGAGAGCATTTTAATCATAGAATTTCTGACTCTTTCGGGATCAGCGTCTTTGTGGTGTTCAAGAAAATGGGCGGTTTCTCTCTCAACTGATTCTTTGTCGGCTTCCAACTTTTTATCTTTTTTTATTTCAGAAATTATTAAATTGAACATGGCTCTTTTTTCTGCGGGTTTACGCCAATCTTTTTTTAATTCTTCCCGAGTTTTTTTTGCGTTTTTCAAATAATCTTCAAAAGAAAGTCCCATCATCTTTATATCGTTTTCAAATTCACTTTCCATTTTTTCGATCTCATAGTCGATCAAAACGTCAGGAATAACACCTTTAGTGTTTCCAATTATACTTTCAATGATTTCTAGGCGAATTTTCTCTTTTTCTTTTCTGATATTCTCAGATTCCAGATCTTTTTTTATTCTTTCACGTAATTCAGATACTGTTTTTCCGCCTCCTATGGCTTCGGCGAATTTATCGTCAACCGGGGGTAGTTCATTTTTATCCGGATTTTTATTTTCCGGGTTTATCGCTTTGGCCACGTATTCTCTCAATTTTTGGACGGCATCATCAATATCTTTTTCTTCTATCGCTACCGGTTTTTTAGTCAGCTTGTTTTTTTCCGAGGCGATTTTTACATAGTCTGGTAGGATTATTTTAGGTCGGATTGGCACAAAAGGAGAAATTTCAATCGGGTTTCCCGGCGTAATTTTTTTTGTGGAAATTTGGGGAAGGGAGATCGCTTCGGGCGCTTCTTTATCGAGAATTTCTCCGATTGATTCATCGAGCCAAGAGTTGACGGCTTCTTCCAGGATGGAAATTTCGCCCATTTTTTCAACGATAATCTTTTCTGGCACATGACCTTTTCTGAAGCCGGGGATATCCGCTTTGTCAGACAATTTTTTTATTGATTTTACCCGATGAATTTTAATTTCTTCGAGTCCTATTTCTATATCTATTTTTCTGGCGGATTTTTCTGTTAATTCTTCTTTATTTTTAACCGTATATTTTGGCATTTTATTTAGTCGATTTTTAAAAATAAACAATGATAAAAGTTATTTCGCCAGTCTACAGCAGCTTTTAAAGTTTGCCAAATTATTATCAAAACACCCCTTCCTAAAAAAGAAGAGGTGTTGATTGGCTTAAATTAAAAGTGGGCGGGATCAAAGGCCTTCGAGATCGGCTTCAACATCCGGGGTGTTCAGAAAATCAGCTTCAATCGTGCCCATTTCATTGTTAGTTGAAAGCGCGGCCGGATTGTTTTCAGCGGGTAAGGTGTCGATCCGGTTCAATTTGCCTCCCCAGAAATATATTGCTCCGATTATTAGGATTACTATTACTATTATTGAGCCAACGAGCGGGCCTATCCCACCCTTTGTTTCAGCTGGTTCTGGCTGAATTGGTTGGGAAGGAGGAATTGGTTGAACCGGGTTTTGATTGAATTGATCCATTTTTTGAATTATTAATTCTGATAATAAAAACAGATTTTTACGAGACCGTTTTAATTTGCAGAAGTGTTTGTGGTTGGAGTCGTTGTGGGAGTACTGGTTGGGGAAGGAGGAATAACCGGGTTTCTAACGGGAGCGCCAATTCCCTTAATTGAAGAAATGGCTTTAGCAGTCGCGGTTTTAGCCGCCTTGACTGATTCTTCGGCGGTTTTAACATACTCTTTAATCAGGTTTACATCCACTTCAGTTCCGGCTGCGGCAACGACTTTAGCTTTGGCCGCTTCGACATCGTTTCGGGCTTTTAAGGCGGCGGTTTTAGCGCTTTCAACTCTGGCTTTGGCTTCGGCCAGATTGAAGGCCGCGCTGTTCGAACCGTTTTTTTCGATAATTACCAATCTTTCTTCCAATCTTTTATTAACACTTTCCAGCCGAATAACCGCGTCAAGCATTACGCGCAGATTTCTTTCAAGTCTAAGTCTGACATTTTCCGCGATTTTCTTCTTTATCTCTGCTCTGAACTCTTCTCTTTTTTGTTTCAACTCTTCTTTTTTTGCCTGAACGACATTTCTTGCTTCTTCTCGATTTTGTTGCAAATTAGCTTTGGTCGCGTCAATTTTTTGTTGCGTCTCGTTTCTAACCTCGGCTCTGACTTCTTTTGTTTCTTGCCTAAATTCTTGAACTTGTTTCTTGACTCCGGGAGCGTTTGGATTCAGACCGTTACTCTCAGGGCCAGGGGCGTTGACGTTCGTTGTCGGATTTGGCAGAACCGCGCTGGCGCTTCCGGCCGCGAACAAGCCGACAAGTGTTAACAATGCCACATATTTTTTCATGACTTTATTAATAACTAATAATGTTTGATGAACGACAAAAACAATAAGTGCTCACCTCTATTTATTATACAACAACACCGTCCAAGTAGGTACAAGGACGGTGTTTGTAAAACGAATGTTTTATTTAGGCAAGTAATGTGACAATAAGCAGAGCGACGATATTTAGAATTTTTATCATCGGGTTAATAGCTGGTCCGGCGGTATCTTTATATGGGTCGCCGACGGTGTCGCCGGTTACAGCCGCTTTATGAGCGTCGCTACCTTTGCCACCGTAGTTTCCTTGCTCGATAAATTTTTTGGCATTATCCCAAGCTCCTCCGCCTGAAGTCATTGAAATGGCTACGAACAGGCCAGTAATGATACTTCCGACAAGCAATCCGCCAACAGCGACCGGTCCCAGAAGCAGGCCGACGATTATAGGGGACAGAACTGGAATCAAAGCGGGAGAGATCATTTCTTTTATTGCCGCGCCGGTCACAATTTCAACAGCTTTTGAATAGTCTGGTTTGGCTTTTCCTTCCATTATCCCTTTGATTTCCCGGAATTGTCTTCGGACCTCCTCAACTACTTTTCCGGCCGTTTTACCAACAGCTTCCATGGAAAGAGCGGCGAAATAGTATGGTAAAAGACCGCCTATAAATAAACCGACCAAAACTTTCGGATCGCCCAAGGCAAAATCAAGTTTGGCTCCAACAGCTTCAAATTCTTGAGTATAAGAGGCGAAAAGAACCAAAGCGGCAAGTCCGGCTGAGCCGATTGCATAACCTTTAGTGACGGCTTTGGTTGTGTTTCCGACTGCGTCCAGAGGGTCAGTCACGGCTCGAACTTCAGGTGGCAGATCGGCCATTTGAGCAATACCCCCGGCATTGTCTGTTATCGGTCCATAAGAATCTATCGCAATAATTACTCCAGCTAATGAAAGCATACTCATCGCTGCGACAGCTATACCGTAAAGGCCGGCGTAATGGTAAGCGACAAGAATGCCGGCGACTATTGTAATAAGAGGTAGGGCGGTCGCTTTCATAGAAACAGCCAGACCTTGAATTATATTGGTGCCGTGTCCGGAAGTTGATGCTTTGGCGATTGATTGGACCGGGGCGTGTTTTGTGCCGGTGTAGTATTCCGTTATTACGACAAGCAAACCAGTGACAGCCAGACCGACAAGCGAAGCGAAGAAAATTTCTTTTGGCAAAAACAGACCGTTGTCTGCCATTAACTTGTTTGTTAAAGGGTAAAAAGCGGCTGCGGCGATTACCCCTGAAGCAATCAGAGCCTTGTAAAGTGCCCACATTATATCTCCGTTTTTTCCCAATTTAGCGAACCAGGTGCCGATTATTGATGCGATTATGGAAATTCCACCGATGGCCAATGGGTAAATAATCGCATTCTGAAAATCGGGAAATATCAGATGGCCAAGAAGCATGGCCGCGACGGAAGTGACAGCATAAGTCTCAAATAAATCAGCCGCCATACCGGCGCAATCACCAACATTGTCACCGACATTGTCGGCAATAACCGCCGGGTTGCGCGGATCGTCCTCAGGAATTCCAGCTTCGACTTTACCGACGAGATCGGCTCCGACATCGGCTGCTTTGGTGAATATTCCTCCACCAAGACGGGCAAAGACAGAAATAAGACTCGCGCCGAACCCAAGGCCGATCAACGATTGGACGCTACCGGTGATTTGGTAGAAGATCGTGGTTGATAAAAGAGCCAGGCCGACAACCAT
>CAZFCM010000013.1:0-12739 GCA_964517725.1 uncultured Candidatus Saccharibacteria bacterium
GCGGAGCCGACACTATTCCAACAAAGTTTCCCCGATGCCACCCGCCCAATACCTCGCCGAGGTAATCCGAGGAAACGGTTTACCGCGAGGATGGGACGGGTGGCAAACTTTATTGGAAGTGGCCAGAAGACCCCGTCCCTTTAGGGCGGGGTTGAATGGCCACATAATAAATTGCTGTCGGCGGAGCCGACACTATTCCAACAAAGTTTCCCCGATGCCACCCGCCCAATACCTCGCCGAGGTAATCCGAGGAAACGGTTTACCGCGAGGATGGGACGGGTGGCAAACTTTATTTCATGTTAGAATTAACGGAATGAAAGGACTCAGGAATTACATAGAAGAATTTTCCAAAGAAGGTAAAGCTATAGGCCATTTCAATTTTGCAACCGCGGAGATGCTTAGAGGTATTGTTGAAGGGGCTAAGGAATCCGGCGCGCCGGTCGTAGTCGGTCTTTCCGAGGGCGAGCGGGATTTTTTCGGACTGAAGGAGGCGCGGGCAATCGTTTCGGCTTTTGCCGAAGATTTTGATTTGCCGATTTTTTTAAACGCGGATCACACTAAGTCTTTTGAAAGATCCAAAGAAGCGATAGATTGCGGTTTTGATTCTCTCGTTGTCGACGGTTCGGGCATGTCTTTTGCCAAAAATGTTGAAATGGTCAAGATGGTTTCCGATTATGCGAGAAAATCTGGACGGGATGTGATAATTGAAGGCGAATTGGGTTTTATCGGCGCTTCATCTCAGATACTCGAGGAACTTCCGCCCGGGGTGCCGGTTGACGAATCCAAAATGACTTCGCCCGAAGAAGCTCGGAAATTTGTTTTGGAAAGCGGAGCGGATCTTATTGCTCCTGCCGTTGGCAATGTTCATGGGGTGATAAGACAGAGTGGCAATCCACCTATTTCAATAAATAGGATTAGGGATATAAGGAATATTTCAGGCGTACCGGTTGTCTTGCACGGCGCTTCCGGCATATCTGAGGCGGAAATAAGAAAAGTCGCTCCTGCCGGCGCGGTTATAGTTCACTTCAGCACTGATTTAAGGATAGTTTTTAGGCGTTCGCTTTCCTCGGCTTTGTCGACCGATCCGGATGAAGTTTCTCCTTACAAATATATGAGAGATGCCATAAAGGCTGTTAAGGAAACGGTTAAAACAAAAATATCATGGCTTAATTCGACTTGATGCCGGAGGGAATCAATTATAAAATTGGTTCACCTCTTTATTTATCAATTTTTATTAGGCAATCAGTAAATTTTGGCAGTTTTAGACAACGAATTGATAGCCAACCGAGGAAGAAATTAATTAAAAGATTAAAAAAGATTTATGGTTAATGTTGATTTTGATGAACAGGAGTGGCAACCTTCCAGGGCGGAAATCGAAGCTAGCTCAGGCGAATCTGGCGTAGCTAAACTTATAATGAAAACCGGTTTGGCTAAGAATGCCACTCAGGCTAATTATGTGATTGTCGGAATTGCCCTTCTGCTTTTCTTGATTTCCGCATTTTTCTTTTTCGGCGGATCAGATGATGAGGTTTTACCGGAGGCCGGTGAAGTTTCCTTGTCCGGTCAGGTAGTTGAATGAATTGGCTTTTGACGCCGGTTTTTTCAGGATAGGTATGAAAAAAAATCGCAAAATTTTTGGTTTTATCAGAGAACGCGCCGGTCGGACGCTGGTGGAAGTGATGGTGGTGATTACTGTGATAGGGCTTATTACTTCTTTTGTTCTCACTTCCATAACAGATACGAGAAAAAAAGCGAGAGACGACAAAAGAATATCCGATATAAACCAGATAGACATGGCTATAAAAATGTACGCTCAGTTTAACAATGGCAATGCTATCGGTGTGCCCGGTTGGTACGCTCAGGTAAACAATACTTGCGCCGGCTGGTATGTCGGAGGCAAACCGGTGGCGGAAGCTCTGAAGCCTTTTTTAAACAAAGTACCGGATGATCCAATGAGGCCGGCCCCGCCGACAGCTTGCACAATATCAAATCATTTTTGGTATTACTATGGGAATGGCTTCAGGTATATTTTACCGGAGGAGAGCAATACGCCGTTTGGTCTTATAGAATCAACGCTTAATCCGAAAGATTATATAATTTGCTCAAAACTTGAGAGAAAAGCGGATGTCAGAATAGATGTTCCGAACCCATGGGGCTATGTTCAATATTGCGTGAATGGAGCGAGACGATAATTTTTTTAGAAAGGAAAATCGATTCTTTTTTCTTATGCTAAAAAAGCTTAAAAATTTTTTCAAAACAAAAAAGACGGGGAAGAAAAAATCCAAAGGCCGGACTTTGGTGGAGGTCTTGATGGTTGTCGTCATAATCGGCATTTTTTCTTCAATAGCGATGACTTCAATAAGCGATATGCGGAAAAAATCCAGGGACAATAAAAGAATTTCCGACCTGAACCAGATCTATTTGGCTATAAAGATGTATCAACAATTTGATAGCAAAGGGTATCCGATTGGCGTTTGGGGCTGGTTTGCTCAGATAAACAATACTTGCGCCGGCTGGTATGTCGGCGGAGAGCCGATAGCCAATAAGTTGACGCCATTTCTAAAAAAGATCCCGGAAGATCCAATTAGCCCTTATCCGCCAGTTAATTGCACTTTCTCCGATAATTACTGGTATTTCTATGGCATGGGATTCAAATATGTCCCTCCGGAAATAAACAACACTCAATTCGGAACTATAATTCCGGCGACCAACAGTAACGGGATGATAGACTCAAGAGAATATGTATTGTGTTCAAAGCTGGAAAGAAAACCGGATATCAGAATAGATATGCCCGGCAATTGGGCTTATGCCCAGTATTGCATCGATGGTCTTACCGGGCGGACAAATCTTTCAACTTATAACCCTTAGCTTATGGGAATTTGATTTGCTTTTTTAGAAAAAATATATATACTGATTTTCCATATGGCTTTTGAGCTGACCGCCACAGAGCGAAATATGAAAAAAGAAAAAATCGGAGCTCTTAGAAAAAAGGGTTTTTTGCCGGCGGTTGTCTATGGCAAGAAAGAAAAATCGAGGCCGATAGTTGTTTCTATAGCCGATTTTGCCAAGGTTTGGAAATTAGCCGGCGAGTCTTCGGTGGTTTCCTTGAAGATTAACAAAGAGACTTTGGATTGTCTTATATATGAAGTGGATATCGATCCGATAAAAGATGTGCCGAGACACGCCGATTTTTATGCTTTTGAGAAAGGCCAGAAACTTAAAATAAAGGTGCCGATTGAATTCTCGGGTGTGGCGCCGGCGGTTAAGGATTTAGGCGGGGTTTTGGTGAAAGTCATGCATGAGGTTGAGATAGAAGCTGAACCGAAAGACTTGCCTCATAAAATTACCGTTGATGTCTCTTCGTTGGTTTCCTTTGAAAGTCAGGTCTTAGCCAAGACTATAGTTTTGCCAAAGGGGGTGGTTTTGGTTTCCAATCCGGATGAAGTGGCCGCTTCGGTTTATAAGCCGAAGGAGGAAGTGGTTGAAACAGCTCCAGCGCCCGATCTTTCAGCAATAGAGGTTGAAAAGAAAGGAAAGAAGGAAGAAGAGGGGGCAGAAGGGGGTGAAGCGGGAAAGGCCGAGGAAACAAAGAAAAAGGAGTAATAAATATCCAGAAAATTTGTTGTGTATTAGGGCTATTGACTAAAAGTCATTTTAGCGTTATAATTGAGTTTGGAACGTGGTTTAACCCGCGTTTTTTGTTTATTTGAAAACCTAAACCAAAGTCCGCAGATGAAAAAAGTTATCGGTTCGGTTGTTGTCGTTCTGGTGTCGGTTCTACTTGCCGTTATCGCTCCTTCCGGAGAAGACGGTGATGAAATCGTCCGTTCCTTGTCTCCTTCCACAGAGATGACGAATGGTGAAAACAGATCGGTGCGTTCCGAGGGAATATTGGAAAAAGTTCCAGATAGAGGAATCGTCATCAAAACCAGAGTCGGTTTTCGGATGGAAACGGAATCAGGAATGGTTTCGCTTACAGACACTAACAATTTGCCACAATAAGATGTGGTGAAAACAAAAAAACCAAAACAAAGAAAGGAAAGTGAATGAAAAAACTGACAGTTTTCCGCCAAACGTTTTTTGCTTTTTTGGCGGTGTGTCTGTTTGTGGTGAGGATGTGCGTCGGTCAAGACGCACAAGACATCGAAACGGAAGACGCCCTCCTTCCCATTTGGTCGGAGGATGTTCTCCGTCTGCACGCGAAAAGCAAGGTTCGGTCAGGGAAAGTATTCGTTTATTCTCCGTCAATGCAGTATCAGGACGGAGGATATTTCGTCTCGGCTGTCGGCAATTCCTTTGAGGAAGTGGCCGAAAAGCTTGAAGAAGCGGAACTGAAATTCCGTTTGGGGAACGACAAGGACGCCATCGATTTCTGGGCGCACTTTTCTGACCAGAACGGGTATTTCCTGTTCTCTGGTCATTTGAAGATGACGGTTGGAGAGTTGATGGAGGGAGTAAAGCCGGTTTTTAACCTCGAACGGAATGATATGGTGCCGATCCTCGAAGGTGTTTTGAGGGCGAGCATTCTCATTTTGGATGAGGATGGAAAGACGGTTCAAACGCAGGATTTGCCCGTTACACCTACTGGCAATGTTTTGTTTCCTGGCTGGTTCTGTGGCGCGCCAAACGCCATTTTGGTTGTCAGGGACAAAGAAGGAATGAATTACAGTTACGAAATTTGGCTCCCAAAACGACAGGAAAACAACCCCATTCCTTCAAAGTCCGGCGGTTTCAAAATTTCCGGCCATTACACTTTCGTCAACCCGGAAAAGGTCTACATCAAGGAGAGGTATTATAGGCCGTCGGCCGAGATTGAAATCTCCAAGCCAGAGGGTTCGGCCGTTGTGACCTTCGATGTTTCCGGGATTGACGATAAAGGACGGACAGAACAAGCGAAAGCGGTAGTCATCCTCAATTCTCTCGATGAGAACGAATTTGAGGGGTATGCGTTCAGTCTGCAAGGCGACAAGAACGTTGTCTTGCCAAATGGAAAGTGGGTAGCCTTTTTCATTTGGGAATCATTCCGGAAGCCGGTGAAATTCCCTGTTGATTTAGGCGGAGGAAAGGGGTAATGCTTTGGTTTGGGATTTTTGCACAAGCGCCGGCCTTTGGTCGGCGCTTTTTTTCTATAAAATTTTTAAATAGGATTTTGCATATTTTGGTTGTTGTTCCACAGTCTAGATTTTGATAAAATCGCTTATGTATGAAAAATCTTGAAAGGCAACGAAGATCATCTGTTTT
Organism: uncultured Candidatus Saccharibacteria bacterium; assembly: GCA_964517725.1. Classification (GTDB taxonomy): domain Bacteria; phylum Patescibacteriota; class Minisyncoccia; order Phycocordibacterales; family 2-02-FULL-43-11; genus 2-02-FULL-43-11. The sequence goes on from CAZFCM010000013.1 coordinate 5,242, forward strand.
TTTGATTTTATCTTTATTAACCTTGGTTTTTTTGCCGGTTATCTTTTCGGAAGCGGAGACGCTTACTCCGGAGCGTCGGGCCCAACTTGAGCAGGAATTGTCAGTAATTGAAAACCAGATTTCTGAGCAACAAAATATTTTGAATCAAAAAAAACGGGAATCAGTCACGCTTGAGCGCGACATAGACATCTTAAACGCCAATATCCAAAAAGCCAGATTAAATATTAGAGCGAGGGAGATAGCGATAGCTAATCTCTCCAATACGATAGGCGAAAAAGAAAAGACGATAGGGATTCTCAATGAAAAATTGGACAAAGAGAGGGAATCGCTCGCGGCCGTGATAAGGAGAACCAATGAAGCGGAGTCTTTTTCTTTGCCGGAGATACTTATGGGTTACGAAAATCTTTCGGATTTTCTGCGAAACATTGACGAATACGCTTTTATAAAAGAAGCCTTGAGGCGGTCTTTTTACGAGATCGAGGATAATAGAAATAAGACAGCTGATGAAAAAAACGACTTGGAGGAGAAAAGAAATGAACAAGTTGCCTTGAAAACAATTCAGGAGTTGGAAAAAAGGCGGATAGAAGAACAAGAGGCGGAAAAAAAGAGAATTTTAAAAATTTCAAAAGGCATAGAGGCCGAATATCAGAAATTGATAAAAGCTAAAGAAACAGATGCGGCTAAAATCAGGGCCGAGTTGTTCATTTTGAGAGGATCAGCGGCAATACCTTTTGAAAAAGCTTTGGCTCTCGCAAAAAAAGCAAATGAGAAGACGGGGGTTAGGCCGGCTTTTATCTTGGGTATCATCGCCGAGGAATCCAACTTGGGAGAAAATGTTGGTACGGGCAATTGGCGGGTAGATATGGCGAATCCCCGCGACACCGTACCTTTTAAAGACATCACCGCTCGTTTAGGTCTCAATCCCGACGAAATGCCGGTTTCTAAAAAAGCTTGGTATGGTTACGGAGGGGCAATGGGACCGGCCCAATTTATTCCTTCAACTTGGGTTTTGTATGAGGCCAGAGTAGCCGAGGCGACAGGAAACAAACCGCCGAACCCTTGGGATCCGGAAGACGCTTTTATGGCATCGGCTCTTTACCTGAAAGACAGTGGAGCTGCCAAGCAAACTGTTTCTTCGGAAAGGTACGCGGCTCTTTGTTATTTGGCCGGATGTAAAAACGCAAATAAGAAGTCTTATCAATTTTACGCCGATGATGTTATGGAATTGGCGGAAAAATATCAAAAGCAGATAAATATTTTAGGAGCAAATTAGTCGGCTTTTCCGCGGACGGAAATTTGAAAACTCCCGAATTTTGGTTTTGCTTTTTTCTTTGTGTTGTGTTATTCTGCCCGCAATATGAAAAAGGATATACATCCAAAATATTTTTCTAACGCTAAGGTGAATTGCGCTTGCGGAAATAAATTTTCAGTCGGTTCAACCAAAGAGGCGATAGAAATAGAAATATGTAGCAAGTGCCACCCGTTTTTCAGCGGGGGCGAGAAGATAATAGATTCCGCCGGACGCGTTGGCCGATTCAAATCTCAGGTTGCAAAAAAAGCGGAAAAAAAGACAGAAAAGGAAAAAGGCAAAAAACAAAAAACCGCCTAGGCGGTTTTTTGTATAAGAATGGTTTGCTCCGCAATTTGAGTTTTTAATTTTTGAGCATATTATAAAAGGATGGAAAACATTGAAGAACTGAAAAAAAATCCAAAAACCAGCTATTTGATTTCCCGTCTTGCCGAATTGGACAGGGAGGAGCGGGAAATTTTGGCTATGGCCGAGAATGATTCGGCAATAAAAGCTATGGTCGATGAAGAAGTAAAAAGGATAGACGAAGAGAAAATTGCCATAGAATCCCAAGTAAAAGAAATTTTAGAGGGTGAAAAGGAAGAAGAGGAATTTCCAAACGAAATAATTTTAGAAGTACGAGCTGGCGCCGGAGGAGACGAAGCTGCCATTTTTGCCAAAGATTTAGCTTTGATGTATCAACGTTTCTCGGAAAAAAATAGTTGGCAGTTTTCAAAAATTTCGGAATCGTTAAGCGACTTAGACGGTTATAAAGAGGCGGTTTTTGAGATAAGGGGCAAGGATGTTTATAGAAAACTTCGTTTTGAAACAGGCGTTCACCGCGTTCAGCGTGTTCCGGCCACTGAAAAATCGGGCCGGGTCCACACTTCGACGGCTTCGGTGGTCATTTTGCCAGTAAGAAAGAAGGTCAAGTTTGAGATAAATCCAGCCGATCTCGAAATAGAATTTTCTCGTTCTGGGGGGAAGGGCGGACAAAACGTCAACAAGGTAGAAACTGCCGTTCGGTTGATACATAAACCGACCGGCATGGATGTTCGTTGCACCTCGGAGAGAAGTCAGCATGCCAATCGGGAAAAAGCGTTGAATGTTTTGCAAGCCCGTTTGGAACTTATTAAGGAAGAAGAAGAAGCAAAAAAATTCGCCTCAAACAGGAAAAACCAAATAGGCACCGGTGATCGTTCAGAAAAAATAAGAACTTACAACATTCTCCAAGACAGAGTGACAGATCACCGAGTCAGAGAATCTTGGCATAATATAGATTCGATTTTTGGCGGGAAAATAGAAGACATTATAGATACTTTGTCAGAAAAAGCGGAAACCGGGTTTTCAGGGGGTTTGGGGGAGGAGATAGAGGATTGAGATCTTTTGGCAACGGACGTGTTGCGAAAAGGCGGGCTTTTTGGTATGCTCTTTCTCGCTTGGCCTTATAGGCTGTTTTGTTTTTATGAACGAGGAAAACAACAATTTAAAAGATGAATTAATGCAGGCCATGTTTGATGCGGGCGGGCATTTTGGTTATTCAAGATCAAAGAGGCATCCTTCAATGAAGGACGTAATGTTTGGAGTGAAAAATCGGGTTGAGCTTTTTGATTTAGAGAAAACAAAATCTTTTTTTGAGCGAGCAAAAGCTTTCGCTGAAAATATCGGTTCGTCGGGTAAAAACATTTTGTTTGCTGGCGGTAAAGAAGAAGCCAAAGAGGCGATATCCGCAGAGGCGGAGTTGTCCGGCACGCCTTTTGTCGCCGGAAGGTGGTTAGGTGGCACGCTTACAAATTATGGACAGATAAAGACCAGGATGGCCAAATTGGTTGATTTGCGCGAAAAGAAAGCTAAAGGCGAGCTTGGCAAATATACAAAAAAAGAAAGACTTATAATCGATCGGGAGATAGAGACTCTTGAAGAGATGTTTGCCGGAATTTTACCGATGAAAGAGATGCCGGGAGCTGTTTTTATTGTTGACCCGAAAAAAGAAAAAACCGCGGTTGCCGAAGCCAAAAGACTTAAGATTCCTGTGATAGCTCTTATGAGTTCCGATTGTGATTTAAAATCGGTTGATTATCCGATTCCGGCTAATGATGCATCGACTTTGAGCATAAAATATTTTGTCTCGGAAATAGCAAAGTCTTTCAGGACTGGGAAGACAAGGGCCCTTCCAACAGCTCCAGAAAAAAAGTAAAATAACGTTGGACGGTCCGCCAGTTTGGCGGGCTCTCCACGGCCTCGTTTGCGGTTTATAAATTTATTTTTTGCAAAACAAATGATTTCTACTGAAGATGTAAAAAAACTCAGAGATATGACAAGCGTTTCTGTTATGCAGTGCAGAAAGGCTCTGGAAGAGGCTTCCGGAGATTTTGAAAAAGCGGTTGTTATTTTAAGAAAGAGGGGGGCTGAAGTGGCGGCCAAAAAGGCTGGTAGAAATCTTAATGCTGGCGCGGTTTCGGCTTATATCCATGCGACCGGAAATGTTGGCGCTATGGTTGAACTGTTTTGCGAGACGGATTTTGTTTCTGGCAACGAGGAGTTTCGTAAATTGGCTTATGATATCGCAATGCATGTTGCCGCTTCAAACCCGGAGTTCTTAAAATCCGAAGATATCACGTTAGAAGCTAAAAAGCTGGCTGAAGAAGTCTTTGCTAAAGAAGTTGAAGGCAAACCAGAAGCGATGAAGCAGAAAATTCTTGATGGAAAACTGACCGCGTATTTTTCAGAGAGAGTTCTTTTAGATCAGCCTTTTATCAAGAATCCGGAAACAACAATTAAGGACCTAGTTCAGAATGCCACTCAAAAATTCGGAGAAAGAGTGGAGATAGGTCGGTTTGTTCGTTTTGTTGTGGGTAAGTAAGCGCAATGTATTTAATCATAACAATTTTTGCAATCTCGCTTTTTTTAGGCTCGGGCATGATCTTTCTAAAAGCGAAAGAAGTCGAATCTGGCGAAAGAAGCGTAGTTCTCGGGGCATTGGCTGTTAGATTGGATCCGATGGTTGGCAAGTTAATTTCACTAAGCAATTTTTTCTCGGCTGAAGTGATCGGTGATATTTTCCGTTTTATGGCTGCGAAAATTGGTCTTTGGGCTGCCAGAACATTGATTTCTTTGAGGAATTTTTCTTCAAAATTAGCTGCTCATCTTTATCACACTTCAAGGAAGGTTGAAGCGGGCGATCCGATAGCTTCCCACCCGTCTTTTTTCATTAAAGCTATTCTTGAGTTTAAGGAGAAACTAAAAGAAGACAGGGAAAAAATCGAATAAACCTTGGGATTTATGTAAAAAATGAAGCAAAAAGACGACAATGCCGATGTAGCTTAGTGGCAAAGCAGCGGTTTTGTAAACCGCCGACAGCAGTTCGATTCTGCTCATCGGCTCCGGAATTTCTTTGATTTTTATTGGTTGGCGTATATAATCTTTCGCATATGCCAGCAGTTAAGACCGGTCATTTGCATCCCATTACTCAAATAATCCGAAAAGCGGTCTCTATTTTTGACAAGTTGGGGTTTGAAGTCGCTATTGGTCCGGAATTGGAGAGCGAATGGTACAATTTTGACGCGCTTAATATTCCGATTGATCACCCGGCTCGCGATATGCAGGACACTTTTTGGATTAAGTCTGCCTATAGCCATAAATCAAAAATCGAGGATTCGAAAGAGAAAAAGAATGGGCGACTTGAAAATATTTCGAGCTTGCTTCGGACTCACACTTCACCTGTCCAGGTTCGTTATATGGAAAAACACGAACCGCCGATTAGGATAATTTCGCCCGGCAAGGTTTTTCGGAATGAAGCTACTGACAGCAAGCATGAGGCCCAGTTTTTTCAATTGGAAGCTCTTTATGTTGACAGGGCTGTTTCTCTTGCCGAACTGAAGTGGACTATAGAAATTTATATGAGAGGAATGCTTGGCCGGGAAACGGAAATTCGTTTTCGGCCCAGTTTCTTTCCTTTTGTCGAGCCGGGATTAGAGGTTGATGTAAAATTCAAGGGTAAATGGATGGAAATGATGGGCGCCGGCATGGTCCACCCCAATGTTCTTAAATCGGCGGGACACGATCCGAAAAAATGGAGAGGCTTCGCTTTTGGCGGGGGGCTCGAAAGAATTTTTATGGTTAAATCCGGATTAAACGACCTCCGACTTCTTAATAATGGCGATTTGAGAGTGATTAGCCAGTTTTAATTAAACCGATGTTTGTTTCAAAAGATTGGTTGCAGACATATTTCGAGAAGAAATTGCCAGAGGCGGAGAGAATAGCTGAAGTTTTGAATTTTCACGCTTTTGAGGTGGAGGAAATAAAGTCTTGGGACACGGACGAAATATTAGATGTTAAAGTTTTGGCCGACAGAGCGTGTTACGCTTTGTCCCATCGGGGTATAGCGGGAGAACTTTCGGCGGGAAGCGGGCTGAAATTTTCTGAGGAGAAATTTTTAGAACCGGTGGCCAATCTGGTTAAGTCAGACGAATCTTTAATCAAGCCGGTGATTTCAGTTGGCAATCCGGCTCTCTGCCCAAGATATACGGCTCGACGGGTGGAGGGTGTAAAAATAAAGGAATCACCGGAATGGCTTCGCGCTCGTCTTGAATCAATCGGTGAAAGGAGCATAAACAATGTTGTCGATTCAGCCAATTTTGTGATGTTCGATATTGGTCAACCTCTTCACGCTTTTGATGCTGACAAAGTGGTTGGCGAAATAAAGGTTAGGTTGGCAAAAAAGGGTGAGAAAATGACGACTTTAGACAATCGAGAGACGGAGCTTGACCGATCGGTTCTTGTTATTGCAGACGAAGAAGGCCCTTTGGCTATAGCTGGTATAAAAGGCGGAAAAAGGGCCGAGGTGACCGAAAAAACTGTTAATTTAATATTAGAGTCGGCCAATTTTAATCGTTCCGCTATTCGTTTAACAGCTTCGGCTTTAGGTCTTAAGACTGAAGCGGCTAGACGTTTTGAGGCGAATATTTCGCCCGAGTTGGCCAAGGAAGCCATGGAGCGTTTTTCTAATCTTATTGCCGAATTATCACCGGATGCCAAATTTAGCTCGGTTTCTGACGTTTACAGGAAAAAACAGGAAGATAAAAAAATTGCGGTAAGCGAAAAATTTATTTCAGAAATTTTGGGTGTAAAAATTTCCGCCGAAGAAATCGAAAAGTCGCTTAAGAAACTCGGTTTTGACATCAAAGAAGATAAAGGCAAAATTTTGGTCAGCCCGCCAAAATTACGCACGGATGTCTTGATTCCGGAGGACGTGGCGGAGGAAGTTGGCAGGATTTTTGGCTATGAAAAAATTCCCGCCAAAGAAGTCCCGCCGATTCGGGGTCGATCGCAAATTAACAGGGATTTTTATTATATTGAAAAAATAAAAGATCTTTTAGTCGAACAGGGTTTTAACGAAGTTGTGCTTTATTCTTTTTCTAAAAAAGGAAGCGTTGAGATGGCTTCGCCTTTGTCCGAAGATAAGAAATTTTTAAGGGATAATCTAGCTGAACATGTAGTCGAATGCATCGAAGCTAACGTTGTTAACGCGCCCCTTCTGGGTATTTCAGAAATAAGGATTTTTGAGGTGGGTAGTGTTTTTGGCCAAAACGGAGAGCGGACTCATATTTGCATCGGTCGTCGTTCGCTTATAAAAAAAGATAGGAGAAATGAGGATATTTTACGCGAGATAATCGGTCTTTTAGGGACAGCTTTCGGTTCAGTCTTGCCTGGCAAGATCGTTTCGGGCCCTTATGGAGCGGTTGCCGAGTTGGATGCGACAGAAATCTTTCGGACTGCATCGTCGCCTCGTTCTTATGAAGGGATTAATCTTGAGGCAGGAGGAGATCAAAATCTTTTTGTTTCTTTTTCTCAATATCCTTTCATTCTGAGGGATATAGCGGTTTTTGTGCCAAAAGGCACCGAAAGACGCGAGCTTATAGAAATTATAAAAAAAGAGGGAGGAGAATGGCTTCAAAGGGCAGATCTTTTTGATGTTTTTGAAAAGAAGATGTCTGACAATTCAGAAAAAGTTTCTTATGCTTTTCATCTGGTCTTTCAATCAATGGAAAAGACCTTGAACGATTCTGAGATTAATTTCGTAATGGAAAATATAACCAAAAATATGAATAAAAATGAAGGCTGGCTAGTCAGATGATTTTTCTCGGTTTTATTGAAAGTGGCCAGAAGACCCCGTCCCTTTAGGGCGGGGTTGAATGGCCACATAATAAA
>CAZFCM010000014.1:0-3364 GCA_964517725.1 uncultured Candidatus Saccharibacteria bacterium
TTTAAGGAGCTTCTTTGTTTTAAGGAGCTTCTTTGTTTTAAGGAGCTTCTTTGTTTTAAGGAGCTTCTTTGTTGTAAGGAGCTTCTTTTATAAGAGTTTTTACATTATACACAATAATATATGCGGTCGCTTGTTTTATAGTGTAGGACGGGAAATGAAATTTTTGTATAATAAGTATAATAAATAGATATGGGGGAACTTGAATTGAAATCTAAAATTCGGTCGAGAAAGAAAAACATTAGAAAAATAATACTAGGAACCATTGGAGTCGCGGGTCTTTTGAGTGTTGCCGCTTTGGCGCCTGCTGTTATAGGGGCAATGGGGAAATTAGGAATGATTCCCGTTAGGCGTCAAAAAGAAATTATTAAAAGATCTCGGCAAAAATTGATAGAGCAGGGATTGCTTGGATATAAAGATGGCTACCTAAAAATTACAACGCGGGGTGAACTTGTTTTGAAAAATATGAGGGCGACCGGTTTCAAATTACCCAAACCTAAACGTTGGGATAAAAAATGGAGGGTTTTGATTTTTGATATCAAAGAAAGCAGAAAACCGCTTCGGGACAAGATCAGAAAAACTTTAATTTCGATTGGTTTTGTGCATTTACAGCACAGCGTTTGGGTTTATCCTTACGATTGCGAAGAACTAATAACTCTATTGAAAGCAGATTTTAAAATTGGTAAAGATTTGCTTTATATGATTGTGGATGAATTGGAATTTGATGAACCCCTACGAAAGAGATTTGGTTTGGAATGATATTTCAGCATTAACATTAGGAATATTTTATACACTATTTAGCATGCGGTCGCGTCTAATATAGTGTAGGGGTGTGTAGAGGTGGAGTAGGGTGAGGCCCGGGCGGATTAGTATTTCTAATGTCCGGGTGTATTTGTGTTTCTGATGTTTAGGTGGATTTGTTTTTTCTAGTGTTGATTTTTTGTTTAATTCGGTCCTCTAAAGGGAAAATTTAGGATAGAATTTTTAAATATGGTATTATTGTCTCATTAATGCGGTAAACTAAAATATTCATGGTAAAAATCGGATTTTTTGGAACAAAGCCGTGGGAAAAGGAGTATATAGAAGCAAGGATTGATAAAATGCCCGGGTCGGAGTTGTGGTTCACCGATGGTTTTTTAAGCGAAGATCACTTGTCGACAGAAACAGATTTTGAAATTGTCTCTGTGTTTGTCGATTCATCAATTACCGAAAAGGTTTTGGAAAAGATGCCCAAAATTAAGATGATAGCCACTAGATCCACCGGATACGACCATGTTGATTTGGCGAGTTGCAGGAAGCGCGATATTCAAGTTTCCTATGTACCGAGTTATGGCGAAAACACGGTTGCCGAATTTGCTTTTGCCCTTATCTTGTCGTTGTCCAGAAAAATTTATGAGTCTTATGATCAAATTCGAGAGACTGGAAATTGGAATTTCGAGGGCCTCCAAGGTTTTGATTTGAAAGGGAAAACAATCGGTGTGGTGGGGACCGGTAGGATCGGGCGGCACACTATAAAGATGGCAAAAGGTTTTGACATGAAAGTTATCGCTTATGACTCATTTCCGAATAGAGAAATGGCGGAAGAACTTGGCTTTGAATACAAAAAATTAGACGACTTACTGGAACAAAGTGATGTGGTGACAATTCATGTGCCTTATGTTCCGGAAACACATCACTTAATCAATGCGGAAAGCTTGGCGAAGATGAAAAAGACGGCAATTTTTGTAAACACTTCTCGTGGAGCGGTGGTAGACACTGAAGCATTGGTTAAGGCGCTCAAAGATAAAAAAATCGGCGGGGCCGGCATTGATGTTTTTGAGGAAGAAGGAATTGCAAAGAATGAAATGGATTTTTTGGTAGATGGAAAAGTCGAGGGCCACAATCTAAAAACTATAGTTGCCAATCACCTACTTGTTGATATGCCGAATGTAATTGTTACTCCTCACAACGCTTTTAATACCAAAGAGGCGATAGAGCGAATTTTGGATACGACAATTGAAAATATATATCAATTTTTATCAGGCAAAGATTTAAAAAACAAAGTTAAATAGTCTTGATATGCCCCCGTTAAAAAATATTTTTGGACGGATTATAAATGATTCAAGGGGAGAGGAAACAATAGAAGCGAGTATTGTTTTTGACGACGGTACCGAAGAAAAAGCCTCGGCCCCTTCCGGTAAGAGCCGGGGCTCTTTTGAGTCGGTGGTCTTGCCCGCCGGAGAAGCAGTTGCGTTAATTGAATCAAAAATAAATCCTGTTTTTTCCGGTAAAACTTTTTCCAGTCAGATGGAATTTGACGAGTCTTTGATTAAATTGGACGGCACGGAAAACAAATCTTTTCTTGGTGGAAATTCTACCATAGCTTTATCTGTGGCTTTTTCCCGCGCCATGGCTAAATTCGAGAAAAAGAAACTATTTTCATATTTTAACTCTCTTTTATCTTTTCCTGGCGGAGAAATTGGCTATCTGAGACTTTTCGCTAATGTCATAAATGGCGGACTTCATGCCAAAAGCAGTTTGCCGTTCCAGGAACACATTGTTATCCCGAAAGCGGTTTCTTTTAAGAATCAATTTTCGGTGATTAAAGATTTTTTTGAAAGTCTTGGAGATAGGTTGAAAAAGATTACTGGAGCTGTCGATTTAACACTTGGAGACGAGGGAGGTTACGCAGTGGATCTAAAAGATGAAGAGGCGGCTTTGTCTGTCATGGAAGAAACTAGGGCCTCTTTAGGTCTGACGGGCTGTTTGGATTTCGGTCTAGACGTTGCAGCGTCAAACATCAAAGGAAAAACTAATGAGGAACTTTTTGAAATGTATAAAAAATTGAGATCAAGTTACGGCTTGATTTACATAGAAGATCCTTATGACGAAAAAGATTTTGATTCTTTTAATCGTTTAAAATCAGAATTGGCAGGCGTGATGGTTTGCGGTGACGATTTAACGGTTACGAACGTCAAGAAAATGAAGCAAGCGGATGAAAGCGGGTCGGTGAATGCGGTTATAGTTAAACCAAATCAAATAGGCACTATTTGGGAAGCGATTAAAGCGGTTGATTTAGCCAAAGAAAAAAACTGGGCGGTCGTTGTCTCCCACCGAAGTGGCGAGACAATGGATGATTGGATATCGGATTTTGCTGTAGGCTGCGGTGCGGAAGGATTCAAATTGGGCGCGCCTAGCAAGCCGGAAAGGTTAATTAAGTACGAAAGACTGCTTGAGATAGAAAAAAAAGATTGATTTTCTCTGTGTTGAAAAAAAGAGAAATTGTTGTATTATCTTTTTATGAAAAAAACCAGTTTTTTGTCTTTGTTTCTTTTGATCACCTGGGTTTTGCCTTTAACTAATTTGCTTGGCCAAACCGGTCAGAGTG
>CAZFCM010000014.1:3374-10805 GCA_964517725.1 uncultured Candidatus Saccharibacteria bacterium
GATTATTTTAACGAACTTCAGTCGATAAAACCTCGCTCAACGATATCAATTTCAGATAAGGGGGAAGTTTTGGTGAAGAACGCTGTGGTTTTTATGATAAGTGGATCAACTTTGTATGTCAGGACTTATTGGGGGGATGCTTATATTCGATGGGTTATACGTTCTAGCAATAAGACTGAATTTATAAAAATGTTCGGCGGTCTGTCCAATATTAGCGATTTAAAAGTCGGGCATATCATAAATGTCCAAGGGATGATGGTTTCGGGAGTGGACACTTTGAATGTTGACGCTTCTGTCATAAGAGACTTGAGTCTTGAGAATGAAGATGGCACTTTTTCCGGCAAAATTATAAGTGTGGATCAAGCTTCAGGAAGTTTTAGTCTAATTTCTTCGGAGGGAAAATTTATCAAAGTTAAAGTCTCTTCTGACACGACGATAAAAAAGGGCGCAATCTACATAAATATATCAAAACTTGCGGTGGCTGACAGAATTCTTTCTGTGATTGGTAGTTATCATCAGCCTTCAGAAACGGTGAACGCTTCTCAAATTTCTGTTTACCAAGATTCGAGCGTTTTTATACCCCGAAACTTTCAGGGTAAGTTGAAGGCGCTCTCTGGCGTTAGTTTACCAGCAAATTTCACACTTGTTGTGGCTAGCAAAGAATACAACGTTGTTATGTCAGATAAAGTTGAAGTTCTAAGTGTCAAGCGTCAGCCGGCTAAACTTCAGCGATTTCTTGAAGGTGATACAGTGAGAGTCTATGGCAAGATCAGGGAAACAGATTTGAACACTATTGACGCGGAGATTGTAAGAGATTTGGATTTATAAATTCATCTGGACAGTTTTTCTCTTTCTGGTAGAATTGCCGGGACAATTTAATAATTATCAAGAGAGGCGACGATCCTTTAGGTTTTTAATTGATTTAGGAACGAGATTTGGCTCGTCAGAGTTGCCCGGCAACTTGCTTTGTAAAGCAAAAAAGTAAAGTGCCAAACCCAAGCCCTGTTCGGGGGAGGATAATTGGTCTCTATTCCCTCCGTTCGGCGGAGTTTTTTATTTTTTATGAGTTATATCGGGAAAACATATACAGTCGAAAGCGTTACTTCAGGTCATCCAGACAAGATCTGCGATCAAATTTCAGATGCCATTCTAGATGCTTGTTTAGCTCAGGATTCTATGAGTCGAGTTGCTGTTGAGACTTTTGGCAGTCATGGGAATCTCGTAATAGGTGGAGAAGTAACAACTAAAGCAAAAGTCGATTATGAAAAAATTGCTCGGGATCTCTATCGGGAAATCGGTTATGAAAAACCTTTAAAAATAAAAGTGGTTATTTCAGAACAGTCTCCTGATATTGCTATGGGCGTGGATACTGGCGGAGCTGGCGATCAAGGTATTATGTATGGATTTGCCACCAAGGAAACTCCGGAATATTTGCCAAAAGGGGTAGTTTTGGCGCAAAAACTTTCTTCGGGATTAGAGAAATTAAGAAAAGAAGGCGCACTAGAGTGGCTTAAACCGGACGGTAAAACCCAAGTAACTTTTTTAAATGGAAAACTGGAAACTGTTCTTGTGAGTACCCAACATGATGAGAAAATTGAACATAAGACGATAAGAGAAAAGATTTATGAGAAATTGATAAAACCAATTGTCGGAAAATTTAAAAAAGAAAAAATATTAGTCAATCCTACCGGTTCTTTTGTTCTCGGAGGGTTTGATGCCGATACCGGTTTAACCGGTCGGAAAATAATGGTAGATACTTATGGTGGTTTGATACAACATGGCGGAGGAGCATTTTCTGGTAAGGATTTGACGAAAGTTGATCGATCGGCGGCTTATATGGCTCGTTTTGCGGCGAAAAATCTTGTTGCCAACGGTTTCGGTAAAGAGTGTTTGGTTTCGGTTTCCTATGCAATAGGCAAGGTCGAACCTCTTATGGTTTCTGCTTTCAACGAGAAGGGCAGGGATCTCTCGAAAATCGTCTTAAAAAATTTTGATTTTAGGCCGAAATCAATAATAGAGAAACTTGGGCTCCGTCGACCGATATTTAAACAGACCGCTACTTATGGTCATTTCGGCAAACCCGGTTTGCCTTGGGAGGAGGTGATAAATCTATAAGTAGGTTTTTTAAAAATATGAAACAAACCGTCACTTGCGAAAGTGACGGTTTTGTAAGGCGTTGTTGCCAACGGTGTTGTTTAAGAAATTTCCCACAAAATCTCTTCTATATTTAAGGAGTTGTTTGGTATCAGTTCGTCTCTTTCTAGTCGGAAACTTTTGTTTCCTGACATGGCTTTCTGAATTGATTTTATCCGGTTTTCTTTTTTGTCGCCCGGAATTTTCCATCCCCGATACACATTGGCAAGTAAAACAAAGAATGGACTACTGAGTTGGAAACGCCGGAGCGCGGCCCGGTTTTCTGCCTTTATCTCCATTACTAGGGCGAACCTGACACCGGAGTTTGATTTCCTGATTATTCTAGCCGAGGCCTCGATTATTCCCGGTACATTTATTTTAGACATTAATTCGTTTAGAACGGTTTCGAGGTTTTTGGCAATTAGTGAACTTTGCCTGGCAAGTGTCAATCTGGAGTAGTGAGTGATCATAAGGTCCTTCCTTTGCTATATTCTCACGTTTTAATCTTTAGTCAAACATTGTATAATTTGCCGTATGGGCTTAAATCTCGACCAGAATGTTTTTTTTGCCTTAAACAACTTGGCTGGTGAGTCGGTTTTATTAGACGCTTTTTTTGTTTTTTTAGCGAAATATTTGCCATACTTGATTGGAGCGCTCGCTTTTGCCTTATGGTTAAATTGGAAAGAAAATTGGATTTTAAAAATAAAGATCGCTAGTGTTTTTATTATTATTGGAGGTTTGGCTTACGCTTCAGCATTTTTATTTTTTCATGAAATTTGGCCAAGACCCCGTCCTTTTGAAGTTATTTCAGCTACGCAATTGATATCGGAAACAGGATTTTCTTTTCCTTCAAAACATGCTCTGATTTCTTTTATTTTGGCCACTTTTATTTTAAAGATTAACAGAAAAGCGGGACGAGCATTTTTTGTCGTTGCAATTTTAATTTCTTTAGGCCGAGTTTTTGTCGGAGTTCATTATCCTAGCGATATTCTTGTCGGCGCATTTCTCGGTATTTTAGTTGGTTGGGCGGGGGTAGTGTTGGCCGAAAAATTTTTAAAACTAAAAGTTTATGATAAATAACCTTTATTTTTGGCCTTTTTTGGCATTAAAATGTTTTTAATATGGTCAGGAGTAATTAATCTGGAGGGGTATTGACAAAAAAATTGGTTGTGCTACACTTGTATAGCTATAGTGGCAATAGCGCCCAGACCCGAAAGAGCGGGTTTGGTGAAGATATGAGCCACATTGTCTGAAAAACTGGACCACTCGCGTTTGAGCCTTGGTTGAAAGTTTGTGCTCTATCGCTTGTGGCCACAACCCTAAGGAGGGTATGCTACCATCGCAGTTTGGCTAGGGGGAGCAAAATCTTCCCTGTTATACGAAAATTTTTGCCAATGATGTCTCGGCACCGTGGTAACGGCCGAAGAAAGGAGAAATGGACCCACCTGACAAGTTTCGGGCTGGACTGGTTAAGTAACCGGTTCAGCCCATCTTTTTATATTTTTATTTTACAAGAAGAATGATTTGTTTTTGATTGATTTGAGCGAAACCGTTTTCAATGTTTAATTCTTTAACGTCATTTTTATTTTTTATTTTGACATTTCCTTTTTTAAGCGAAGTCGTTATTGGCGCGTGGTTGGGGAGAATAGAGAGTTCACCTGTTTCAGAGGGCAAGACAACCATTTCGGCTTCGCCTTCGTAAAGAATTTGATCTAATTTATAGACAAACAATTTCATTGCCGAATTTCTTCAATTCCCCCTTTCATATAAAAATTTGATTCAGGAACGTCATCATGTTTACCCTCAATAATTTCTTTGAATCCGCGGACAGTTTCTTTGCGGGTGACAAATTTGCCTGGCCGACCGGTAAAGGCTTCAGCGACACTAAACGGCTGAGATAAAAAGCGTTGGATTTTTCTGGCCCGCTCCACAAGCAATTTATCTTCGTCGGAAAGCTCCTCAATACCTAAAATATTGATGATATCTTGAAGCTCTTTATAGCGTTGAATAATTCTCTGAACCTCGCGCGCCACTTTATAATGATCTTCGCCGACAATGGAAGGAGTGAGGGCGTTGGAAGATGAATCGAGCGGATCAACAGCCGGATAAATACCAAGTTCGGTTAGGGCGCGGGAGAGCACAATTGTTGAATCTAAATGCGAGAAAGTGGTTGCTGGCGCCGGATCGGTGATGTCGTCGGCTGGAACATAAATCGCTTGGACTGAAGTAATGGAACCTTTTTTGGTTGAAGTGATACGTTCTTGAAGTTCGCCCATTTCATTTGCCAAAGTTGGCTGATAACCGGCGGCCGAGGGCATTCTGCCAAGTAAAGCGGAAACTTCACCTCCGGCTTGTGTAAATCGAAATATATTATCTATAAATAGCAAGACATCTTTTCCTTCGGTGTCACGGAAATATTCAGCCATAGTAAGGCCGGAGAGAGCAACGCGAAGTCTTGCGCCTGGCACTTCGTTCATTTGGCCGAAAACCAAAGCGGTTTGTTTCAAAACACCGGAGTCTTTCATTTCATTGTAAAGATCGTTTCCTTCTCGGGTGCGTTCACCAACGCCGGCAAAAACCGAATAACCTTTTTGGACAGTGGCGACATTTCTTATGAGTTCCTGAAGCAAAACGGTTTTGCCAACGCCGGCTCCACCAAAAAGCCCGACTTTTCCGCCTTTTATAAAAGGAGCAAAAAGATCAATAACTTTAATGCCGGTTTCAAAAATTTGGACTTCGGTGGATTGTTCAGTAAATTTTGGTGCCGGTCGATGAATAGGCCATTTTTCGGTTGATTTTGGCGCGCCAAGATTATCAATCGGTTCGCCGAGCAAATTGTACATTCGGCCCAAGGTCTCTTTGCCGACGGGCACGGAGATAGGGGAGCCGGTGTTGGTTACTTCCGCTTCACGTTTCAATCCTTCTGTTGGTCCCATAGAAACAGCGCGTACTCTTCCGCCACCTAAGTGTTGAGCGACCTCCAAAACAAGTTTCTTATTTTGTTCTGGGCCTGTTTGTGTTGAGCCTGTCGAAAACGTTGAAGGGAAAGCTGTCTCAAGCGCTGTATAAATCGCTGGCAGTTCACCAGAAAATTCAACATCTACCACTGGACCTATTATTTGGACGATAGAGCCTTTTGACATTTTTGATATAAATAATTTTTAATTTTCCAAAGCTACTGCCCCTGCCGTTATCTCTGTCAATTCCTTTGTAATTTGGGCTTGTCTCGCTTTGTTGTATTGGAGCGTCAAGCCGTCAATCAATTCACCGGCATTTTCGGAGGCATTTCGCATCGCAATCATTCGGGACGAATGTTCCGAGGCGTTTCCCTCCAAAACGGCGTGGTGGATTTCAATATCTAATAATTCCGGCAACAATTTTCCAAGAACTTCAGTTGGGTTCGGCTCAAAAATATAAGCAGACCCCTTTTCATTTTTTGAGCCGATAACGTCCGGCATATTAACATATTTCCCGCGAGTTGGAGTAATGCCCGCAATGATTTCTTCCAAAGTATCAAAATTGAAAGGCAGAATCTTTCTGACGGTTATTTCTTGTTTTAGGGCGGATAGAAAATTGGTGTAAAGAAGAGTGACTGAATTCCAGCGTTTTTCCTCAAAATTTCTGCGAATAAAAGAAGCAATCGGTATTGTTTCTGAAAGTTCTATAAAATCGCCAGCTCCGACGAAATCAGCCACGATTTTTACTCCTCTGCGTCTTAGAAAATCCCGCCCTTTTTTTCCAACAGCTATTACTTCCGTGTCAGGATTGGACGCAATCAAAGCTTGGGCTTTACGAAGGACGTTTGTATTGAAAGAGCCGGCAAGTCCTTTGTCAGAAGTTATGACAACAAAACAATCCGGCTTGTTGGTGGCGGGAGAAAGCAAAAAAGATAGAGAGGAAAAATCTTTATCTATTTTTGCAGTTAGTCCTCGCAAAATTTCCAAAGCGGCCAAAGCGTAAGGACGGGCGCGAAGGGCCACCTGCTCGCTTTTGCGCATCTTTACAGCAGAAACCGCTTCCATCGCTTTGGTGATTTGCTTTATGGACTTAGTTGAACGTATTCGGTTTTTGATGGATTTGGATGAAGGCATGGGATTAGCTTTTTAACTGATGGCCTATACTGTCTTTTAGGGAAGAAAAATAAATATTTGACAGAGATGTTTTCTCCGTCCGATTTTTTTACACTTTCTTCCAAAAATTTCCTACAAAATCTGTGGCGGCGTCTTTCAACATTTTCTCTGTTTCCGGTTTTAATTCTGTTGATTCATTGATGTCTTTCAGAATTTTACTATGTCGTTCATGAAGAAAAGAGATAAACTTTTTCTCAAACTCGCTAATATCGACAACGGGAACGCTATCCATAAAGCCGTTCGTTGCTGTCCAAATCGCGACGACTTGCTCTTCAAAAGGCGTTCCGGAATTTTCCGGTTGTTTTAAAAGCTCGGTTAATCGGCGGCCACGTTCTATTTTCTTTTTCGTGGTTTCGTCCAAGTCTTGTCCAAATTGGGCGAAAGCGGCCAATTCGCGAAATTGGGCAAGTTCCAGTCGCAAAGTGCCGGCCACTTTTTTCATCGCTTTAGTTTGGGCGCTTGAACCGACACGCGACACTGAAAGTCCGACATTGATGGCCGGTCTGATGCCTTGATAAAACAATTCTGATTCCAAATAAATTTGGCCGTCGGTGATAGAAATAACATTGGTCGGAATATAAGCGGAAATGTCGCCGAGCTGAGTTTCAATAATAGGAAGCGCCGTCAAAGAACCGCCGCCATTTTCTTTATTCATTTTTGCCGAACGCTCTAAAAGTCGAGAGTGAAGATAAAAAACATCGCCCGGATAAGCTTCGCGTCCCGGCGGTCGACGAAGAAGCAAAGAAATTTGGCGGTAAGCCCAAGCGTGTTTGGAAAGATCGTCGTAAACTACAAGAGCGTCTTTGCCTTGATCCATAAAATATTCACCGATAGCGCAACCGGCATAAGGGGCAAGATATTGAAGAGCTGCAGCTTCGGAAGCCGAAGCAGCGACGACAATAGTGTAATTCATCGCGCCGGCCTTTTTAAGTCGTTCAACGATTTGCGCCACTTTTGATTCTTTTTGGCCGATGGCGACATAGATGCAAATTGGAGTGGGGTAGCGTTTGTCGCGTCCCTGGTTGATTATCGTATCAATAGCGATGGCTGTTTTGCCGGTTTGACGATCGCCGATGATGAGTTCGCGTTGACCACGGCCGATTGGAATCATACCGTCAACCGCTTTCCAGCCGGTGTGAATCGGTTGTTTGACTCCTTCGCGGGTAAT
>CAZFCM010000014.1:10815-12595 GCA_964517725.1 uncultured Candidatus Saccharibacteria bacterium
ACATTTTCTTTTGGTAAAGCCGGGCCACCGTCTTTCGGGTTGCCAAGCGGGTCAATTACTCGGCCTATGAGTTTTTCCGAAACAGGAATTGATAAAACATTGCCAGTACTTTTGGCAATTTGGCCTTCCCTGATCTGTTTAGCGTCACCTAAGATGATAACTTTAACCGAATGTTCTTCAAGGTTTAAAGCCATGCCAAAAACGCCAGAAGCTCCTTCAAATTCTAAAAGTTCCGAATACATCACATTCGAAAGTCCCTTTATTTCCGCTACGCCGTCACCGGCCCTTATCACTGTACCGATGCGATCAATTTTGGCACCAGATTTAATGCCGGAAATTTCTTCGCGCAGTTGTTCAAGAATAATGTCTTTATTATTCATTTATTTAAGACTGATTTTATTTCTACTAATCGGCCAGTAATGGAATTATCTATTCTTAAATCCCCAATTTGTATTTGCATACCCCCGATTAAAGATTGGTTTTCATTAAATTCGACCTCAAAATTTTTTAGATGTTCTCTGATTTTTTCTTTATTGATTTCGCCGGCATAACTAACTTTAGCGGTTTTTCTATCAGCTTTTTTTTCCCGAATAGATTCGTAAGTTTCGACAATTTTTTTCCAGTCCTTCAAATCGCCGTTTTTTTCAATCATTTTGGCGTACTTTCTGATGTTGGCTTTTTGCTCTGTGATTGGCAGAAAATGCAAGGAGAGCAGATATTTTGCATATTCAGACGGAGAATATTTCATAAAAGCAAGATTTAATTTGCGAATTAAAGATCAAGAAAAAATAACTTTCTCTTTAAAATTTAATTTCTCAGATTTTAACTTTTTTTAAGGCTTCCTCGACCAATTTGTTCTGGGTATTTTTATCGGCTACATCACCTAACGCTTTTTCGACAGACATCGCAATTAAAGAGCCGAACTCTTTTTTTATTTCTTGCAAAGTCTTTTCGCGTTCATCCAAAATACTTTTTTTCGCCTCGGTTTTTGTTTTGTCAATTTCAATCGAAGCATCTCTAAGAATGTTTTCTTTTATCGAAACAGCGTCCTTTTCCGACTGCCTGATTATTTTTTCTGATTCTCGCCTGGCCGATGAAAGTATATTTTCTTTCGCAGATTCTGCCTCCCCAAGCCTTTTTTTAAGTTCTAAGCTATTTTCTATGTCCTTGGCGACTCTTTCCTTTCGGTCAGAAAGAGATTTCATTATCGGTTTGTACAGAAATTTTTTCAGAAAAAAGAAAAGAACCGCAAAGTTGAAAATTTGCGCGAGAAGCAACATCCAGTTTATTCCTAAGCTTGAGAAAAGATCAGACATTTAACAGAATATTTTAATTAGTTAGACAAATTTAATGATGAGCGCCACAACTAGTGCGTAAATGGCGATTGCTTCGGCAAAAGCGATTGCCAAAATCATTGCTGTTTGTATTTTTGGAGCCGCCTCAGGATTGCGCCCGATAGCTTCCATCGCTTTACCGGCAAGTAAACCTATGCCGATACCAGGTCCTATTGCCCCAAGACCAATAGCAATAGCGGCCGCTATAGCATTCCAATTTGTCGACACTTCTTTTACTGCTTCTTCCATATTTTTATTTTTTAATAATAAAAAGAAACCTTTTTAGGTCCGAAGGGCATAATACCTCTAAAAACCTTCCCACGCAACAAAAAAAGTGTTGAAAAAATCTCTATTTTGGGGTTTATTGGAAGTGGCCAGAAGACCCGTCCCTTTAGGGCGAGGAGAAGGTCATTTAATAACTAATGAGTATGGGTTTGTGAGAAAGA
>CAZFCM010000015.1:0-11644 GCA_964517725.1 uncultured Candidatus Saccharibacteria bacterium
AAAGCATGAACCGATTATCACAAAGAAACTTTTTGATTCCGTTCAAGAAGTGATGGCGAGAAAATCCAAACCAAAAACGCCAAAACTTAAACCTTACATTTTTAGAGGATTTTTCCGTTGCGGAGAGTGCGGTTGCTTCATCACTACCGAAACACAAAAAGGACATAACTATTTGCGCTGTACCAAACGGAAAAATCCTTGTTCACAGAAATATGCGAGAGAAGACGCCATCACTTCTCAAATCCGAGAGGAAATCAAAAAAGTTTCTTTGTCTTCGGCTTGGGCAAACGCAAGTATCGCGGAATTTGAAAAAGAAAAAGCGGAGTGCGCCCAAGCCGAAAGCTCTTTCGCTCAAACAGCGAGAAATGAGCTTGTGGAAATAGAAACAAAACTTGATCGTTTGCTTGATTTACAACTGGACGGCAGTTTGTCGCAAATGGAATATGCCATCAAAAAGCACAAGCTCATTCTCGCCAAAAAGGATTTAGAGGAAAAGATTCACCTTTTTGAGCGAAAGAGCAATAATCGGTTCGAACTTATGATTGCCTTTCTAAAAGAGGCCAACCAAGCCGAAAATATCGCTGTACAAGAAAATCCCGAACGGATTCGGGATTTTCTCAAAAAGATTGGTTCGAACTTCCGCATTGCCGAGCGGACGCTTTCGTTCCCCCTCAAAAATGCTTGGATTCTCGCGGGGAAATACCATGCCGAGGCGCGAAGCGCCGAGGCAACCTCTTTCAATTTCGCTGAATGTAAAACTTGGCGGAGGCGAGAGGATTCGAACCTCTGATACCCTTTCGGATATAGCAGTTTTCAAGACTGCCCCGTTCGACCGCTCCGGCACGCCTCCTGATACAAGGCGGACTCACGGTCCATATATTTTCCGCCTTTGAACAAAGCCAGTCTATATGAAAAATAAACTGATTTCAATAAAGATTTTTCGTGCTAATATGCCGATATGAAATATTTGGGAATTGATTACGGCGTCAAAAGGGTAGGACTTTCAGTTTCTGACGATAATGGTCGTTTGGCTTTTCCTCTAGATGTTTTGAAAAATGACAAAAATTTGATTGCTCGGATTTCAGAAATTTGCCGAGAGAGAAAAATAGAGGAGATTATTGTGGGGGAATCAAAAAATTTTCAGGGTGAGGCAAATCCGATAATGTCCGATATAATTTGTTTTTCCGAAAAGCTAAAAGATAAATTGGGGATGTCGGTGCGTTTTGAGCCGGAGTTTATGACCAGCGTTGAGGCTGGCAGGGTTCAGAAGAAAGAAGAAAAAATAGATGCTTCGGCGGCGGCCATAATCCTTCAGAGTTTTTTAAACAGGCAAAATAATGTCGGAACAATGATCTAAGATTGGAATTTCCGGCGGGTAAAGCGTTTAAACTAAGAGAATGTGGGTTAAAATATTAAAATGGAAGAGGAAACAAAAAAAATAAGTTATGAAGATTTTTCCAAAATCGAGCTTAAAATTGGCCAGATTGTTTCAGCTGATAAGATCCCCGAAACCGAAAGGCTATTAAAATTATTGGTAAATTTTGGCCAGAAGCGGAAAACAGTTTCGAATTCTAACGAGCAGGCTGTTTCTGTTGAAGCGGGGGAGGATGTAAGACAAATTGTGTCGGGCATAGCCGAGCATTTTCCAGAGCCAAAAGATTTGATCGGCAGGAAATTTCTTTTTGTCGCCAATTTAGAATCTAGGAAAATAAGAGGTTTTGAGAGCGATGGTATGATTTTGGCTCTTTCCGGCGACGGGGTGTTTTCCCTTTTTGAAGCAAGCGGGGATGTTTCTAACGGAACCAAGGCTAAATAATCGATAATCTTATTTAAAATGCCAAAATTTTTAGATCCAAATTTTTTGATAAGCAGTTTCGGCTTGGTTGGGGTGATAGCAATAATCTTTGCCGAATCCGGGCTTTTTTTTGGATTTTTTCTACCCGGAGACTCTTTGCTTTTTACCGCCGGCCTTTTGGCCTCAAAAGGTTTTTTAGATCCGATTTTCCTTTTTATTGGGGTTTTGTCCGCTGCCATTTTGGGGGACAATGTCGGCTATAATTTTGGCAAAAGAGTTGGCCCAGCCCTTTTTTCCAAGGAAGATTCATTTTTCTTCAATAAAAAACATATTGAGCGAGCGCACGCTTTTTACGATGAGCATGGCAACAAGACAATAATTTTGGCCAGATTTATTCCCATAGTCAGAACTTTTGCGCCGATTGTGGCTGGTGTCGGTGGCATGGATTACAAAAAATTCTTCCTTTACAATTGTTTGGGAGGTCTTCTTTGGACATCTCTTATGGTCGGTGGCGGTTATATTCTTGGCGAGACTGTTCCGGGTATAGACAAATATCTTATTCCGATAATCATTTTTATAATTATGACTTCTTTTTTGCCCGGTCTTTGGCATTTGTTTCGCCGAAAATAGGCCGAAACATCTTTGACTTATTGTTTTTTGCCGAAATTTTTTCGGCAATTTGATATAATAGTGTCAAAGATGGATCATATGGAGAAAAACCAATCTCTCGCCGGTTTTTTTTCTAGGGCTTTTCCAGTCCCGAAGTTTTTACGCATGGATTCTATAGGCATTGATATTTCAGATACTTCCGTTAGGTATTTGCGTTTTGGCCGTGAACGAAAAAACGGTTTATCAGTCAAAGATTTTGGTTCGAAAAAATTACCACCGGGGACGATTTTCGGAGGCCAGATAAATAAAATAGAGGTTTTAGTGTCTGTTCTTTCTGAGATTCGCAAAGAGACGGGCGTTCCTTTTGCGAAAATTTCTCTTCCAGAAGAACGGGCGTATCTTTTCAAGACTGAAATGCCAAAAATGCCAGATAGGGAGATTTATGACGCTATTGGTTTTCGAATAGAAGAGAACGTTCCAGTTTCTGCCAAGGAAGCTATTTACGATTATTCTGTAATAGATAGAGGGAATCAGTCGGAAAAAAGCGATCACTTTGATATTTTGGTTTCAGTAATTCCATCTAAGGTTTCCGAATCGTATTCCGAATCAGTTAAGAAAGCGGGATTTATGCCGATTTCATTTGAAATAATCAGTCAGGCGGTTGGTCGGGCCGTTGTGCCGGCAGATTCAGCCAGAAGCCATTTAGTAATAAATGTTGGCGATACCAAAACAGGCTTATTCATAATAAATCAAGGCCTTGTGTTTTTTACTTCGACCGTGCCTTTTGGTTCTTCTCTGGTTGATGAGGAAATAGCCAGACATTTTGGCGCGCCGATCGAGAGCGTGGGGGAAATAAGGCGGGAAATAATAACAAGCGGTCGCCAGGATATGAAAACTTTTTTTGAAGTTATGGAAAGCGCGGCCTTGCTTAAAGAAGAGCTTCAAAAAATGATTGTTTATTGGAAAACTCACGGCATAAACATGTTGAAAGGGTTGGCTCAGATAGAGAAAATAATTCTTTGCGGAAGCGAGACTGCCATGCCGGCGGTTGATGAGTATGTTGAGGCAATTACCGGTATAAAGACCGAAGTTGCGAATGTTTGGGGCAACATTTTTTCCTTTGAGGAATATATTCCTCCTATCTCCAGAGTTGAATCATTGGATTATGCCGGAGCTATCGGTTTAGCCATGAACGGACATTAAGACTATGTTTAATTTATTACCACCAGAAGATAAAGAACTGGCAAAGAAAGAATATGGAAGAAGACTGGCCGTCGTCGGACTTTTTTGGACATGCCTCGCTCTTTTTTCCTTTTTGATTATGCTCGCCCCTTCGCTTTTGGATGTTTTCAAGGGAGAGAAAGAGGCCGAGTCAAAACTCACAGTCTTAGAAAAAAAACCAGCAGTGAGCGATTACAAAGAACTCACCGAGCAAATAAAGACAACAAGAATGAAGCTTGAAATTTTAAAATCGGCCATAACCAACAAAGTATTTTTGGTTGATTATCTGGTGGTTATTTTAAGAGGCAAGCCGGACGGCGCGACAATTACGGATTTTTCTTGGGTGGCCGGTGAGACTGGTTTGAGAATTACGGTAAATGGTCAGGCAAAAAATCGGGAAATTTTGAGAAAATTTGACGCAAATTTGAGGTCGGAAAGAGTTTTCTCCGAAGTTTCTTTGCCGATTTCAAGTTTTGCCAAACCGGAGGAAGTCGATTTTTCGATTACTATTCAGGTTGATCAAACCAAGACATGAGCGGAAAAAGCAAAAAAATATTTTGGTTTTTTTCTATTTTAGGCGGAATTTTGCTGTTGGCCGTTTTGGTTATGCTTTTTTTAATTTTTTCAAAGAAAAAGGCTTATGACGAGTTGCAGATTAAATTGATTCAAGAAAACCGAAAGATCAAAGATGTTGAATCTTTACGGAATATAGTTTATGAAACAGCCGATGGGAGAAAATTTGTCGACGGACTTTTTGTAAACAAGGACAATATCATAGATTTCATAGAATTCATTGAGTCTTTAAATGAAATGTCTGGCGCGGAGGTGAAGGTTGTCTCAGTCGGCGATGATGCCGGCCAAACAGGGCTTCACTCAAGCATCCGTTTCGAGGCAGAGGGTACTTGGCAACAAGTTTTCAAGGTTCTTTCTTTGGTTGACCACATACCGGTTCCGATAGATGTTTCTGGCGCGCAACTTTCGAAAATTTCGGAAGACAAGAAAAATCCTGTATGGCAAGCTCAAATAGAGGCGAGAGTTTTGAAGTTTTAGTTTAAATATATGAATATAAACATTATAAAAAAAGGGCTTTTGATCAAAATAAGACAAAAACAAATGTGTCTTCGGCGGGATTGTTTTTTTGATTGGATGGCAGTCTGCGTTTTTGGGGTGATTTTGTTTGGCGGATCGATAATAGCTGGTTTTTATATCAACTCTCTTATGAGTAAAGGGGTTGGTGCTGACAAGGCCCAAGTGAAAAAAATGGAGACAATAAATCGTGGAATGATGGATGAAGTTGTTGGTTATTTTGAAAATCAGAAAAAAATATTTGATGAGACAAAAAATTTACCGGTTGAATGGAAAGATCCGTCCCGTTGAATAGTTGTTTTAGTCTTGATTTTCGTGTAATTTGTAAGGGTTTTCGCCCTTATAGTTCAATGGATAGAACGAGAGACTTCTAATCTCTAGATGTAGGTTCGATTCCTACTAAGGGCACACAAACATAAGGCTAAAGCCGTTGTTTGGGTCGTAGGAATCGAAGCCCGATTGAGCTTTTTTTGAGCGAAGTGATGAAAAAAGCCAATTGGGGTACTGCTCCTGTAAGGGGCGATTCCTACTAAGGGCACACAAACATAAGGCTAAAGCCGTTGTTTGGGTCGTAGGAATCGAAGCCCGATTGAGCTTTTTTTGAGCGAAGTGATTAAAAAAGCCAATTGGGGTACTGCTCCTGTAAGGAGCGATTCCTACTAAGGGCACACAAACATAAGGCTAAAGCCGAATGCTTGTTTTGAGAACCGCTTTGAGTTTTTTGAAATATTCAGTTTGTATAATAATTTGCGCGCTTAGCTCAGTTGGTTAGAGCGTCTCGTTTACACCGAGAAGGCCGGGAGTTCGAATCTCTCAGCGCGCATATGAATAAACATATGCAGTGTTTTGTCTCGGGTCGGGTTCAAGGGGTTTTGTTCAGGGATTTTTCGAGGCGATTGGCAAGGTCTCTCAATCTTTATGGAACAGTGGAAAATTTGTCAGATGGCAGAGTTGCAATTGAAGCGGAAGGCGATGAAGAAAAATTGTTAATGATGGCCGAATTTCTAAAGAAGGGGTCTATTTTTTCCAGAGTAGACGGTGTCCAGTGTTCTTTTTCATCGGAAACGGGAGATTTTTCAGATTTTCGTATAATTTACAAGAATTTTTTTGATAGACTATAAAATACAAGATGATTTTTAAAAAAACCGAGAAAAATTTACCTCGGTCGATTGGCGCGATAATGGACGGCAATCGTCGATGGGCCAGAGAAAGAGGAGCGCCCACTTTTGAAGGCCATCGTCGGGGATATGAAAAAATAAAGGAGTTTGTTGGTTGGGCAAGAGAGACTGGAATTTCCACAGTTTTTGTGTACGCTTTTTCCAAAGAAAATTGGAATCGGAGCAAAGAGGAGGTAAATTATTTAATGGACATTTTCAGAAAAGCCCTGTTTGATGACCTGAAAAAAATGGGAGATGATTGCCGAATAAGATTTATTGGCGACCTTAACCTCTTACCTGATGATTTGAAATCGGCTATAAAAGAATTGGAAGCAAAGACAAAAGATAGAAGGGGACTGGAATTAGTTATAGCTTTGTCTTATAGTGGCCGGGACGAAATTATTCGGGCCATAAGAAAAATAAAAGAGCCGGAAAAAATTACCGAGGACGATTTTTCCAATCTTTTAGACACTGCGGGCGTTCCAAATCCAGACATTATTTTGAGAACTAGCGGCGAGAAAAGGCTTTCGGGCTTTCTATCTTGGCAGGGGATTTACAGCGAACTTTTCTTTATCGAAAAATATTGGCCGGATTTCAACAAGGAAGATTTTTTAAAGATTTTAAAAGAGTATATGGACAGAGGACGCCGATTTGGCAAATAAAGAGTAATAATTTTAATGTGGAAAAATACAAGAAAAATTTAGTTGAAATTTTGATAGAGGATAAGGATTTTTTAGTTTTAAATAAACCAGCCGGACTGGTGACTCATCCTGATGGTCGGACAGAAGAACTGTCTTTGTCTGGCTGGCTTATAAATTTTTTTCCAGAAGTCCGGGGGGTGGGTGAAGTTTTAAATTTTTCAGACGGACGAATTATAGAAAAGTGGGGTATTGTTCATCGCCTGGACAGAGAAACTTCCGGTGTCATTATAGTTGCCCGCACTCAGAGAGCCTTTTCTTTCCTCAAAGAGCAATTTAAAAATAGGGAGATAAGAAAAAAATACAATGTTTTTGTTTCTGGCGAATTAAAAAAAGACGAAGGCAAGATAGACCGGCCAATAGGCCGGAGCAAGAACGATCAAAGGCGTTGGTCCGCTGAAAGGGGGGCAAGAGGGACAATGAGAGAGGCACTTACTCTTTATAGAGTTATCTGGCGTGGGAGCGGGGTTTCCTTATTGGAAGTCGAACCAAGGACTGGACGAACCCACCAGATCAGAGTTCATTTCAAGGCTATTGGTTATCCAGTGGTTGGCGACAAGCTTTATGCTCCAAACCGTCCAGTCGCGCTTTCTTTTGAGAGAACGGCGCTTCATTCAAGATGGATAGAGGCGAAAAATTTAAAAGGCGAAGTTTTTTCCGCCGAGGCCTCTTTTCCAAAAGACTTTGTTTCTGCCTTTCGGCAACTTGGCATAAAATTTGAAAAAAACAAACTAATGTGTTAAGCTCTCAATCCATAATGATTGGTAACGTGTCAATAAAGAATTTCAAGCTTTCTCCGGCCGGGGTTGAAAAACTGGCCAAGCTTGACCTGCGAGCCGGCGACAATATAAGGGTTTGGCAAAAAATAAAAGAAAAAGACAAATTTCGCTTACAGGCTTTTGAAGGTTTGGTTTTGGCTAGAAAACATGGGACTGAGACAGGCGCCACTTTTACTGTACGAAAAGTGGTTGATGGCATAGGGGTTGAAAGAATATTTCCTTTTTATTCCCCGATGATAGATAAGATAGAAATTTTAAAACGTTCAAAAGTCCGGCGAGCCAAACTGTACCATATTAGAAAGAAAGCGGCCAAGGAGATAAAGAGAGAAATGAGCGCTTTGAGAAAAGTGAAGGAGGAAAACAGTGAAAGCGCCGAGACGGAAGTTAAAATTGAAAAGAAGGAAGAGTCGGGCAAAAAAGAAGATTAAAAGGATTTGGATCAGACTAAAGGAGCTTCCCAAAGCTCCTTTTTGTGTTATATTTTCAACGGCGTTTTTCGCGCGGGTGGCGAAATTAGAAGACGCACTGCCTTGAGGTGGCAGCGCCCGTTGAGGGCGTGCAGGTGCAAGTCCTGTCCCGCGCATATGCTTTATACAAGGAAAGGGGATAAGGGCAAGACTGGCACATTCGGTTGTGATCAGAAAATTAGCAAAAGCTCGGCTATTACCGAAGCACTGGGATCTTTAGATGAAGCGAATTCACTTATTGGCTTATTGAGAGCGGAAATTTTTGAACATTCGGAGTTCAAACTTTTTGAAATTTTCGGCCGGAAGACCGCTGAATTGCTTATAGATTGCCAGCAAAATCTTTTTATCATTCAAGCGGAAATTGCCGGTGCGCCGGGTAAAACTATCAGCGAAGAAAAAGTCCGGGAAATCGAAAAAATTATCGACAGTATTGAACAAGAATTGCCCCCTATAAAAAGTTTTTTCATTCCCGGAGCGACTAAAATTGGAGCTTTGAGCGATATGGCAAGAACTGTCGTTCGACGATCAGAGAGACGGGTGGTATTGGTTTTTGAGGAGGGGAAGGTCGCTATAGGCGCTTTTTCTCTGGCTTATTTAAACCGCCTATCTTCATTGTTTTATGCTATTGCTAGACTGGCAAGCTATAAATCTGGTATAAATGAGCTTGCTCCCGATTACAGATGATAGAAATTTAGATTAATGGTGACCGTAGTTCAATGGTAGAACGGTAGCCTGTGGAGCTACTCACGAGAGTTCGATTCTCTCCGGTCACCCAAAAATACTCATGGAGGAACTATTGACAAATAGGGTGTTTAAACGAGCCCGGTTTTTTCCCAAAAAGCATCGAAGAAATAAAAATATATTTCTGCTATAATGCAAGGCCATATGAATTTTAAATGGCTTGTTTGGGCTATCGCTCTAATTGCTTTTTTGGCGGTTGGCAATTTCGGCTTTTTGCATGCCATCGTCCCTTCTGAGCACGACCATTGTCCTCTTATGCCGGCGGAAATGTCAGTTTGCGATATGGATGTCTTCGGTCATCTTGATTCATGGCGGACAATGTTTGTTTCGATTTTTATTTTTGGTTTTTTTTATGTTACAAACGCGCTAAGGATATTTTGTCGGTTTTTATTTCCCGTTTATCTTTTCAGCCGGTCTATTTTTCGATTAACGTTATTCGGTCCTCCTCGGCCTGTCTCTGAATATCAAATTTTGTTTTCAAAAGGCATTTTAAATTCAAAAGCCTACTAGTTTTCCATACAGGTTTTTCGAATTTATCAAAGCAATAAAAAATATAAATGTCATGACTATGACTCATTACATGGAACTTTTGGCTGTAAATCAGCCTTGGAATCTTATATTCTTCATGGCCATTCCGGTCATTTTGGCCGAAACAGTGGCGGTTTCCGAGTTGTACATATTGTTTAAAAGAGATTTTGTCGGCTGGGTCAGGAAACTTAACAAATTAGCCGGTATGACTTCCGGTTTCTACTTTCTTGGCGTGTTTTTCTACCTGGTTTTTACTGCAGTAATTCCGATAACGATTTCTGGCGATTGGCGTGGTTTTGCCGATATTATTGCGGTTGGATCTTATCTTGCCGGTGTGGTGCCACTTTTTGGTTTGACCTTGCTTGAGATCGGTTTTTTGGCCAAAGGAAAAAGCGAGGAAGAAAAGTTGAAGATTCACGCTGTCTTAGTTGGGGTTTTTCTGGTCATTGCTCATATCGCAATGATTTTCGGTATGCTCAATCCGGAAGTTTTAGGCTATAAAACCTTGATTTCTCACGATATGCCGGGCATGTAAAGAATTTTTGGTTTTTCCGAAAATTTTCAAAACCCCCGTTTTTAGCGGGGGTTTTGCCTTTTTTTCGAACCGGGTATTAAATGTCAGGATGTTTCTGGAAGATTACAATTATGTTTTACCAAAAGAAATGGTGGCCAAAAGGCCGGCTTCACCGCGGGATAGCGCCCGGCTTTTTGTTTATGATACATCTTCCGGAAATTCTATTTTTGACACATTTTCAAACTTGGCCAGACACATTCCACCGCGCAGTCTTTTTGTCTTTAACGAAACAAAGGTTGTGCCAGCAAGGATGGCACTTTACAAGGAGACAGGAGGAAGGGCGGAGATCCTTTTGCTTATGAATGAGTGGGTCGGCTCAAATCTAATTCTTGCATTGTCAGATAGAAGAATAGACATTGGGAGTAGACTTTTTCTAGAAGGAAAGCCATTTTTTTCTGTTGTCGGACAGGATGAGAATGTTTTCAAATTGAAATTTTTGGGACCAATCGGAGAATTGTCTGGATTTTTGAAAAAGAACGGCCATATGCCTTTGCCAAAATATATCAAAGATGTTGATTTGCCAGAGAGGGAATTGAGAAAAAGTTATCAGACAATTTTTGCCCGAGGTTTGGTTTCGGTCGCGGCTCCGACCGCATCATTGCATTTTACCAAAAAGGTTTTTCGTTCAATTGAAAAGATTGGCGCGAGTCGGGCTTTTATAAACTTAAGGGTTGGTTTGGGGACTTTTTCTCCGTTGACCGATAAAAATTTTTTAAACAATCGACTTCATCGGGAATTTTTCTCGATTTCGGCAGGAGTAGTCAAAAAGATTTTGGAATCAAAAAATAAGAGTAAGCCGGTGGTGGCGGTTGGCACGACGGTTGTAAGAGGACTAGAATCAGCTTCTGGTCGGATTTTGTCTGGCCAGACGGGAAAAATTTATGATCAGACTGAAATTTTCATAAAACCGCCTTTTGATTTCAAACTTACCGATATTTTGATTACAAATTTTCATTTGCCCAAATCTTCTCTTATGATGCTTGTTGAGGCTTTTTTAAGATTTAAAAAAGCGCCGGATAGACTTGTCGGATTATACAAAACAGCTATCCAGAAAAATATGCGTTTCTATTCTTTTGGCGATTGCATGCTTATAAAATAATCGAGGTGTATAATATTGAAGTTAATAATATGCCTTACAACAGAAGCAATTTTGATTGGCGGAATAAAAAGTTGGTGATTTTTGACCTTGATGGCACTTTGGCTGAGAGTAAATCGGAATTGGACGAAGAAATGGCCAATCTCATTTCAGATTTGATGAAAAAAATGATTATCTCGGTCATATCCGGAGGTTCTTTCAAGCAGTTTGAAAAACAGTTTTTGCCTCACATAGGTGTTTCCGATAAAAACGCGAAAAGACTTTTGCTTTTTCCAACTTGCGCTTCCAGTTTTTATATCTTTAGAAAGGGCGCTTGGATAGCCGAATATAATGAAGTTTTGAAAGATGAAGAAAAAAAGAAAATATACGAGGCCTTCAGTCGGGCTTTTGCCGATACGGCCTATAAACAACCAGTGAAATTTTACGGGGAAGTTATAGAAGATCGCGGAAGTCAGATAACTTTTTCAGCCTTAGGTCAGGAGGCTCCGATTTCGGAGAAAAGTGTTTGGGATCCGGATTTGAAAAAAAGAAAGAAACTAGTTTCCTCTTTGGAGAAATATCTGCCGGAATTTGAGATAAGAATAGGCGGTTCGACTTCAATAGACATTACCCACAAAGGGATCGATAAGGCTTATGGCGTTAGACAAATAGAAAAAGTCTCCGGCGTGCCTTTGGAAAAAATGTTTTTTATCGGAGACAAATTACAACCCGGTGGCAATGATTATCCTGCCAGGGAGGCGGGAATTGACTGGGTAGAGGTTTCTGGTCCAGAAGAAACAAAGGGACTGATAAGAGAGATTTTAAGATAATTTTATTGGAAGTGGCCAGAAGACCCCGTCTCTTTAGGGCGGGGTTGAATGGCCACATAATAAATTGCTGTCGGCGGAGCCGAC
>CAZFCM010000016.1:0-5526 GCA_964517725.1 uncultured Candidatus Saccharibacteria bacterium
AAACGGCCTGCCAAAAATCTCTGGCATTAAAAAAATTTCTAAACCATCAAGAAGATTTTATGTTAGGGCTTCAGATATCAAGTCGGTTAGAAGTGGTTTTGGCAAA
Organism: uncultured Candidatus Saccharibacteria bacterium; assembly: GCA_964517725.1. GTDB lineage: Bacteria > Patescibacteriota > Minisyncoccia > Phycocordibacterales > 2-02-FULL-43-11 > 2-02-FULL-43-11. The sequence continues at coordinate 107 of CAZFCM010000016.1, forward strand.
TCAATAGTTTCCACGCCGAATGGGATTGTGACGGGTGAAGAAGCGAAAAAGGCGGGCGTCGGAGGTGAATATCTTTTTGAAATTTGGTAAAAATAAAACATGAGTAGATTAGGCAAAAAACCAATAACAATTCTTCCTGGCGTAACTGTTTCCGTCGCGGATTCTAAAATAACAGCAAAGGGGCCAGCCGGCGCTTTGGTCAGAGAATTTCCCTCGGTTATTTCAATGACAGTTGAAAATAACGCTGTTTTGATAAAGCCGGTTAAGGACGGTCCGGAGATTAGCGCTCTTTGGGGGACTTGGGCTTCTCATGTTTTCAATATGATTGAGGGCGTATCGAAATCTTTCGAAAAAAAATTGATAATTGAGGGGGTCGGTTTCAAAGCAGATGTAAAAGGAAACGAAATTGTTTTTGCGGTGGGTTTTTCTCATCCGGTGAAAGTAAAAATTCCCTCGGGCCTAAAGGTTGTTTCTGATAAAAATGGAATATCGGTTTCAGGTCCGGATATAGAATTGGTGGGAGATTTCGCAGCCAGATTAAGGAGTGTCAAAAAACCGGAGCCTTACAAGGGCAAAGGTATAAGGTACGCGGGTGAAATTATAAGGAGAAAACAGGGAAAGAAGACTGTTTAAAGAAAAAATGTCTAAATTAATTTCAAAAAAAGAAAAAAGAGAACGCAGGCATCGGCGGGTTAGAGCAAAAGTTTTTGGCACGGCGGAAAGACCGCGTCTGGCTATTTTTTGTTCAAATAAAGAGATTTACTGTCAGGTGATTGATGATGATAAAAGAGTAACTCTTATATCAGCCAATTCTTTTTCGGTTAAAGAAAAAAAGATGATGGAAAAAGCAAAAATTGTTGGTGAATTGATCGGTAAATTAGCCAAAGACAAGAAGATTACAAAAGTTGTTTTTGACCGGGCTGGTTATGTTTACACTGGTCGGGTTAAGGCGTTCGCCGAATCGGCACGCGCCGGAGGATTAATTTTTTAATATGGCTGAAGAACAAAAACAAAAAAATTCAGAAATAACGGAAAAAGCGATTTTACCTCGACGGATTTTTCCAATCCAGAAAAACGAAAGGAGAGATCGCCGTGGTCGGAGGGGCGGTGAAGAAAGAGTCAGGTCGGAGTTTGACCAGAAAACTCTTGATGTTAGACGTGTTACCCGCGTTACTGCTGGAGGTAAGCGTTTCAACATAAGTATAGTCTTGGCTGTCGGCAACCATCGTGGCGTTGTAGGAGTTGGCACTGGCAAGGGTCAAGATACAGCTTTGGCAATTGAGAAAGCCACAAGAAGCGCTAAGAGAAACCTAATTACGATACCTATGACCAAGACGATGTCTATTCCTCATGAGGTTGAAGCTAAATATTCTAGCGCTATGGTTAAAATAATGCCGGCGCCGAGACGCGGTTTGATTGCCGGTTCAGCGTTGAGAAGCATTATAGAGTTAGCTGGTCTTCGTGATATAAACGGAAAAATATTGTCTGGCAGCAAGAATAAACTTAATATGGCGAGAGCGGCTATCGAGGCATTTAAGAAACTTAGGATTGGAAGAAATTAATTTTTAGACAAAAATGCAAACTAATAATATAAAGAGAAAGACTAAAAGAAAAACCTCGTCGCCGGTTGGTCGCGGGGGTAAGCGGGGCAAGACTTCTGGTCGTGGCACTAAGGGTCAAAAAGCTCGGGCCGGCAGAAAATTACGCCCGGAAATCAGAGATGTAATAATGCGCCTTCCAAAATTGAGAGGTCGTGGTTCAAATTCTTTTGTTTCCCGTTTTTCCAAACCGAATATTGTAAAACTGGGCAAGATTGGCGCTAAATTTTTAGCTAATGAATCGATTGGTCCCAAAGAACTTTCTGTCAAAGGTTTTTTTCCGTCTTCAAAGATAAAATTGGGTGTTAAAATACTTTCTGGTGGCGGGACGCTCGGGAAGGCGGTTAACATAACAGGATGTCAGGTTTCGGTTTCGGCGAGACAGGAAATTGAGAAAGCGGGCGGATCAATTAAGTGAGGTAATTTTCTAAAAAATGAAAAGTTTTTTGACCAAATTTGCGGTTGCTTTGAAGGATCCGATGCTTCGGGCCAGGGCGCTTTTTGTCATAGTTGCCCTCGCGGTTTTTCGTCTTTTTTCAGCCATTCCTATTCCGGGCATAGATAGTGAAAAATTAAACGATCTCTTTAGTCGAAACCAATTCTTAGGGCTTTTGGACATATTTTCCGGAGGCGGTTTATCTAATCTTTCTATAGTTATGCTTGGGGTCGGCCCTTATATTACGGCCTCGATTATCATGCAGTTGTTAACGATGATTTTTCCGAAACTCAAGACGCTTTATCACGAGGAGGGGGAAGCTGGTCGGAAAAGATTTAGCCAATATTCAAGACTACTTACGGTTCCTTTGGCTTTGGTAAACGCTTTCGGTTTCCTAATTCTTTTTGAAAGACAGGGGGTTATAGACAAATTGACGCCTTTTGATATGGCGACTAATGTGATAATAATTACTGCCGGTTCGCTTCTTCTAATGTGGCTTGGTGAGCTTATGACCGAGTTTGGCATAGGCAATGGAGTTTCTCTTCTCATTTTTGCCGGTATCGTCGCTAGGATTCCGACTGAAATAAAGCAATTTGTTTTAACTTTTGATCGCGGGCAGATTCCTCTTTATCTTTTGTTTTCATTCGTAGCTGTGGCCATCATATATGGTGTTGTGGTGGTGACAGAAGCTGAAAGGCCAGTACCAGTAACCTATGCAAAAAGAGTCAGGGGAAACAAGGTTTATGGCGGGGTTTCCACTTATCTGCCACTTAGGGTAAATCAGGCTGGTGTTATTCCTATAATTTTTGCTTTGTCTATTTTGCTTTTTCCGCAAGTTATTTTAAGTTTTGTGGCAAATTCGGACGTTGTTTTTTTGAAAGGAGCGGCTGATTTTCTAAATAAAATTTTTGCTAATGGCTGGTTTTATTCAATTCTTTATTTTATTTTAGTTTTTGTTTTCACTTATTTTTACACAGCGGTCACTTTTGATCCCCATGCCATATCAGAAAATCTTCAAAAGAACGGGGCTTTTATTCCTGGAGTCAGACCGGGGGAAGCGACATCTGAACATTTAGGACGGGTGGTGACTCGAATTACTTTGGTTGGCGCCTTGTTTCTTGGATTAATAGCGGTTTTGCCTCTAGCAATGAGGGCGATTACTGGTATGACTGCTTTGGCTATCGGCGGAACCGCTCTTCTCATCGTTGTTTCCGTGGTTATCGACTTGTTTAAAAAATTGGATGCCCAGGTTTCCATGCGTGAATACTAGTTGTCTTTTACCAGAAAAAACCGCCAAACTACCTTAGACTGGCGGTTTTTTTATGTTATACTCATCGAAAATTATTACCTTTTTAAAAAAATGTCACCAAAAACTTTTTTATTTTTCGGTCGGTCCGGTTGTGGTAAAGGCACCCAAGTAGATATGTTGGTAAAATTCTTAGCAGAAAAAGATCCAGACAGAAAATCTTTACATATCCAGACAGGTGGGCTTTTGAGAGAATTTGTTGAAAAAAACGAAGGTGTAGCCAGAAATGCGATAAAAGAGGTTTTAGACAAAGGAGGTCTTTTGCCGGAATTTGTGCCAATTTTTATGTGGGGAGGTTATATGATTAAAAACATCACCGGCAATGAACATATTTTTTGTGATGGTTTATCTCGTCGTCCGGCCGAAGCGCCTGTTCTAGATTCAGCCTTTAAGTTTTTTAAACGTGAGAAACCGAATGTGATTTTAATGGATGTCTCTTTGGAATGGGCGATGGACAGACTTCTTTCAAGGGGTCGTTCTGATGACAAGGTTGAAGAAATAAAAAAAAGATCGAAGTGGTTTGATGATAATGTAAAAGAAGCTATAAGTTTTTTTGAGAATAACCCCTATTATAACTTTATCAAAATAAACGGCGAGCAGACAATTGATAATGTCCATCAGGACATTTTGAAAGCTGTCGGTCTTGTTTCGGGTGTTGATGATTAGACTTAAAAACAAGCGGGAAATAGAGATTTTAAAAGAGGGAGGCAAAAATTTAGCCAATCTTTTGTCGCGTTTGGTTGAAGAGGTTCGTCCCGGGGTGTCGTCAAAGGATCTAGATTTATTGTCAGAAAAAATAATCAAAGAGATGGGCGACAAATCCTCTTTTCTTGGTTACAAGCCGAAGGGTTCAAAAGAGGCGTATCCCTCTTCTATTTGTGTTTCGGTTAATGACGAAGTTGTTCATGGGGAACCAAAAATTAATCCGAGAGTTTTCAAAGAAGGCGACATAGTTAGTATAGATGCCGGGTTGATACACGGAGGTCTTTTTACTGATTCAGCAATTACTGTGCCCGTTGGAAAAATTGACGCTTCGGCCAAACAACTTATCAGGATAACAAAAGAATCTTTGGATGTTGGCATTAAGGTTGCGAAAAAGGGAGCTCGGATTGGTGATATAGGTTTTGCTATAGAGGAATTTGTGAGACCGTATGGTTTTGGAATTGTGCGGGAACTTGCTGGACACGGTGTGGGTTTTGCCGTTCATGAAGATCCATTTGTTCCCAATTACGGCCGTCCGGCTTCCGGCGCAAAGCTCGAAGAGGGACTTGTCATTGCTATTGAACCGATGTTGAACGAGGGCTCGGAAGAGATATATCTTTCTTCTGACAGTTATTCTTACAAAACAGTTGATGGAAAAAGAAGCGCTCATTTTGAACATACGGTGGTTATTTCAGAAGGAGGTGCGGAGATTATCACCAAATGTTAAAATTTGTTTGTTATGGGATGTAAATTACGATTATGGAAAAAATAAATTTTGGGGATACCGGTTTAGAAGGCGGGACAAGAAAAGAAATAAGAGTGGAAAGCGCGAATGGGGGAACAGAAGGAGGTTTTGATGTGCCTATAATTTCAAAAGATGGAGATTTGTCAAAAAAAGTGGAAGAAGTCAGGCAAGAACTGGCGGTTGAAGAAGTTGGCAATTCGCAAACCGGAGAATTTTTAGATTTATCTGATGAAAAGAAAACCCAATCAGGTTTTTTAAAAAAGCCGAAGAGAAGTATCTTAAAAAGGATTTTATTGGGAATTGGCTTAGCTGGTATTTTGTCTGGTGAAGCGGCAAGGGCCGATTCGGTTTCAGAGAATTCTGATAAAGCAACTGGTGCGACTAATTCCGTCCATAATTTAAAGAAACAAAATTATGCAAATGTTCAGGCTGACGGACATCGAAATTGGGGTCCTGGAACTAATAAAACAGATTGGGCAAAAGCTCCGGGAGCAGGAATAGGCAGAAATGAAAATCCGGAGCCTCCGAAATATGCTCCGGGCGCCAAGGAGATATTGGAAAAAAACGCAAAGAGCGTAGGCGGGGTTAGGGCAGGTTCTTTCGTGGCCGGCGGTTCTTTTACGGCCGGGGGAC
>CAZFCM010000016.1:5536-10991 GCA_964517725.1 uncultured Candidatus Saccharibacteria bacterium
TCTCCGGGTAGCGGTTTCGGTTGGAGTAATACGCCGGGTAGTATAAGTAATTTGCCGACGATACAGGAAAGACACAAAGCGTCAAAGGAATTTTTCAAAGGAAATTTGAAAAAAGGGAAGTGATCTTTGTTTCATAGTTAAAACTTTTAGGTTATACTTAATTCAAGTTTTAACATTTTTATGTCAAAAGGAATTTTCAGTTTTTTGGTTTTGACAATTATCTCTTTGGCGGGAGGGATAGTTTTTTTTGGGAGATCGTCAGATTTGTACCGACTCGGGGCTGGACAAGTCGCTCAAGTCGCCGGAATAAGCTCCGGCCTTTTAGGATATTGGACTTTTGATGATGCCGATACGGTAAACAATATTGCTGATAAAAGCGGTCAGGGCAATGTTGGTTATATGCGGAATGTGGCAACTTCTACAGCTAAGATTACTGGGCAAGTTGGTCAGGCTATTCGATTCGATGGTGTTGACGACCATGTTCTTATTTTAAAAAATTCTGGATTGAACAATCTGCCAAATTTATCGGTTTCTTTTTGGGCTAAACCGGAATCTTACGGGGAAAATACGCAGGGTTATATAATAAACAAAAGCAACGTGGCCGGTTATGGCTGGGCGATCTGGTGTACCCAGACGAACGGCACGATCCAGTTTAGGGCGGATTATGATACAACGGATCTAATCGTTACTGGCCCAAGCAATTCTTGTTCTTTAAATTCTTGGAACCACTGGGTGATTACTTGGGACGGTTCGCCTAATGCCAGCAATGTCAGGATATATAAAAATGGACAAGAAGTTGCTCATGTTCAAAATCAGAATCCTTCCGGTGTTCGTTTTGATGACAGTGCAAGGAATATAATAATTGGCGATACAGATGTGGCTTTTTCTAGAGCTTTTCATGGTTCTTTGGATGAAATTAGACTTTGGAATAGAGTAATTACTCCAGCTGAAGTGTTAGAGGTTTACAATTATTCGGGTGGGGGAGGGACACCAACCAACCAGTCACCTGTCGCCAATTTTTCTGTAAATCCGGCTTCAGGCCCCGTTCCTCTTAGCGTTTCTTTTGACGGCTCGGCTTCAGTAGATTCGGATGGCACAATTTCTTCTTACTCTTGGGTGTTTGGCGACGGGCAGACGGGTTCAGGATCTAACATCGTTCACACCTATTCGGTTCCCGGCAGTTATTCCCCGGTTTTGACTGTCACTGATAATGTTGGTGCTATCGGCACTTTTTCGACGACAATAACAGCGTCTTCGGTTCAAGACACTACACCGCCGTCTATTTCTGGCGTTCAATATTCAGGTCTGACTCCATCTTCTGCTGTTATAACTTGGACAACTAATGAAGAATCAGATTCCCAAGTCGAGTATGGGCCGACTTCTCTTTATGGTGCGCAAACCGCTTTGGATTCGGCTCGGGTCTTGAATCATTCCCAGAATGTCGAGGGGCTTTCTCCCAACACTACTTATCATTTTCGGGTTAAGTCGAAGGATTCTTCCGGTAATGTCGGCCAATCTGGCGATTATTCTTTTACTACGCCCCAGGATGTAGCGATCTTACCTTCGAATAGAGAGCTTTCTGGAATTAGGGATTCTGCTAGTTCTGTAAAATTATCCTGGCTTTCCAAATCTGGGGCTACCGAGTATGTGGTTTTGCGAGGCGAACGACTTGGTTGGACGGGCAATCAGAAGCTTTTGGAAAGCGGAGTTTTAGGTTCGCCGTATCTTAAACTTGTTTCTACAAAAGGACTTCGGCCGGGAGACGAGATTTATTTGAATCGGACGGATAATTACATAATAAAAGAAGTGGTTGATGCCAACACTCTTCTTTTGGAATCGAATTTGCGGGGAAATTACAACATGACTTCGGTCTGGGCTGATTTTGAGGGTGGTTATACGATTGATTATTCGGATTATGTGCCAATTACCACTATCAGTTCGGCTACAACCGAATACATTGACCGAAATCTTTTAGCCGACAAGGATTATTTCTATCTCATCGGTTATAAAAGTGGTGGTTCTATAACTGCTTACTCGAATCCAATCAATGTAAAGTTTACAGGCGGAGTTATGTATTATGATGCCGCTTTGGCTTCAAATGGCGGGTACGCTTGGTATGTGACCCAAAGATATGGGGCGATACCGAATTTGATAGACGGCGACAAGAAAACGACGATTGAAGCTCAGTATGCCTTGCCTTTTCCGAAGCCGGAAAAATACAATGATGTGCGCACTAGAATTGGTTTTCACCGGTTTAATCTAAACGGAAGGATTCAGGTAAAAATGCTCGAGCTTTCCCAAGCCATCGATTCTTATTTGATTAAAGCAACAAAAATTCGGTTGGGTTACGATGATGGCACTTCGGAAATTGTTGACCTGGCGAATGATTCAAAGATTATAAAAAAGACAAGCGAGATAGTTTATCCCATACCCAATAATCCAAAAACTTTCGAGACTATTCAGATAGCTTTGAACAAAAAAACCGGCTATGTGGATGTTTTTGTCGAAGGAGCGACCGCTTTTAGTAATTATTACATTCTTTGGAATAAGCTCGGAGTTTATACTGATCAGCAGATAGGCGGAGATATCCTCACTTCTCCTTTGGATGTTTCTGCCGAAAATATAACAATTGATTTTTCAAAAAATGAAGGCCGAATTCCCACAATGTTCGGCACAGACGAAGTCTATAACAATGCCGAGGAAGATTTTGCTTGGATGTTCAGCTCGCTCGGTCATTCAAAAGGTATTTTTGATTTGTATAGGATTCAAACAGGGGATGTTTGGCCGAGAAATTATGGAAAAGATTACATAAAAATCGGCGAATTGGCTGTTGATACCAGTTCTTCAGCTACGGACATAATCTTGAAAGAAGAAACTACTGTACCAGCGACGGAACTTTACCAATTGAGAATAGGCTGGGAATTTGTCAAAAAATTGTCTTACCGAAACAAAGTTTTGAATGTGACCAGAGGTTTCAACGGAACAACGGCGAGTTTTCATTCCGCCGGTACGCCGGTTTACGCCGTTAATAATGCCGGCTTAATTAATCGGTTTCAGGAGGCCTTGCCGGAGTTTAAGATGCAACGCATCAGTCGGGCGTATTACAGTGGCATTCCGATTATAAATCCCGATCTGCCGGTTAATGATCCCAGCCGATATTCGATTGTCTCTAATGTAAAAATGATACATGGAGACTTCAATCCGGGCGATGTGATAAAAATAAACGCCGAACTTTTCAAGGTTATAAGCGTGATCAAGAATACCAATGATCAAATTCTGACAGTAAGGCGAGGTTATGACGGAACAAATTTACCTTACGTTCAGCATAGTTACAGAAGTTTTTTCATGGACGTGTTCAAGGTTTTGGGTTACGAACCTTATTACGAAGGATTTAAGAACGATCCGACTGATCCAAAAAATTATGATTGGACGGCTTTTGCCAGAGTGATGGATCGGGTGATAAAAGATTTGGATGCCGTGCCTTGGATTATCGGCTGGTTTTTGGATTATTCGGCCCATACGAGGGGTCGAGTTAAAACATTGGAGACGTTTTCGAACTCAAGAGGTATAAGCAATAATATTGTGGTAGACGAGTATAATACCACTCACGATGACAATGATTGGTGGTTCTTTGGCGATGTGGAAACGGATGATGTGGAAAATGCTGGCAATGCCTGCCAGCTTAAGGCTTATACGATAAATTTTTTGACAGGCGCCGCCGAGGGCAAGGTTTTCTACATTCGTTCTCACACCTCTGATCGTTTAAGGATTGTTAGAAATAAAGCAGATTATTCTAACGATAATAAAAATCCGGAGTATGTTGATCTTTTGGCCGAAGGCGTCAGGCCGGGTGATATTTATAAAATTACTCACAGTAATCCGAGATTTTATCCTCATGCTACGCCCAAATATTGGCAATATAATGCCGACGCCTTCTATCAATTTTTCAAGTTTATTTTTGAGAATTATAGCGCGGAGCTCCGTGGCCGGCCGGTTTATTACGAACATTATCTCGAACCTAATTTAGGGAGTTATGGCAACTGGACATTGGATGCTTACGTCCGATCTTATCTAGTTGCTTCTAACACTTTAAGAAACGGCGGACCTCACTTTTCAGGCGGTTTTGGCAAAGATAAACTTATGATAGGAGCTGGAGCAATTGCTGGTGGCATGAATCCTAATGTTCCTATTGTCGGCACGACAAGAGATTACGATATTGCTTTCTCTCTAATAGAAAGAGCGCCGGTTTTGGATTTTATAAGTCACCATCGATATTATATGGGTGATAGGGTCCAAAAAAGGATGAATTCTTGGGAATACTGGATGATTAAGAATTACGCTCTTTCCAGGGGTAAAGACATAGATATTGTGGATAGTGAGGACAGCTTAGCTACAGCCGGCGGAACTGGAAAAGAAGAAGCCAGACATTGGGCAAATTTTGGCGCGACTTATTGGTCTTCCAATTTTATAAATTCTTATTATGGCGAATTTGGCGAAAAGGGCCGGTTGGATTTGATTATCCATTTTAGGCATTATGATGACGCGAATGTTGACAGTATGGGTATGGTAGAACCGGCTTCAGGTAATTACATCGGCGATTTTCTTCTCGACCTTGTCTACTGGCCGATAAAGATGTATCAGAACCACACTTCAAAAACAGCGTCTTTGCCGGACACCTTGGCTTTTGTTGAGGATGGGGGAGACAAATTTGGCTGGATCCAAGTTATGGGTACAACCCATGGGATTAATGGTGGAAAGAGGATACATATAGTGAATAAAAAACCGACGCCGGTTACGGTTGATTTGACCCTAAAGGGAGTAAGCACAGTTTATCCGGCTTTTATGGATTCGATCATAGGTTCTGGTCCAAACCAAACCTTAGAAGACGATTATCATCCGCCCGGTTATCAGGGAAAGACAGGTCAGGGAGTTATAAAAAGGACGAATATTTCTAGTCTTTCAAATATCAAATTAGAACCTAATTCGTCGAATATTATAGCTTTGAACACAAATGCCGGTTCTTATCCTATCCTTCCGCCTGTTCCAGTCGTAGCGCCTGGCGGGGCAACCGAACTTTATTATACGGTGAGTGTTTCAAAGACTGGTTCTGGTCAAGGAACAGTTTCAGGAGGAGGTATAAATTGTGGAACAGTTTGTCAAATCACTGTGAGTCCGGGAACCAACATCAATTTAAGCGCAATACCAGCCCAAGGTTCCACCTTTACTGGTTGGTCTGGAGTTTGTTCTGGTACTGGTTCTTGCCAGCCTACAGCAAATAGCAATTTGTCAATTCAGGCAAATTTTGTTTCTGGTTCTGATACGGTGGCGCCAGAAGTTTCAATTTCTTCGCCGATTAATAATTCCACGGTTTCTGGTTCGGTTAATCTTTCGGCCACAGCTTCAGACAATGTTGGCGTAGCCGGGGTTCAGTTTAAATTGGACGGAGTAAATCTAG
>CAZFCM010000016.1:11001-11575 GCA_964517725.1 uncultured Candidatus Saccharibacteria bacterium
AACTAATCGCTTCGCCTTATTCTGGGACTTGGAACACGGCAGGAGTTTCAAACGGACAACATGATTTAACCGCGACTGCTCGCGATTTGGCTGGAAATTCCAAGACCTCAACTGTCGTTTCTGTAAATGTTAATAACATTAGTTCCGACACTACGCCTCCGATCATATCCGAAATCGCCTCATCTTCTATTTCCCAAAGTGGCATTACTATTTCCTGGAAAACCAATGAGCCGGCCACTTCCCAAGTTTCTTATGGACTTACTTCTAGTTTAGGCAATACGACTCCGCTTGACGGCACCCTTCGCACGACTCACTCAGTTGTTTTGTCCGATCTGTCGGCCAATACGGTTTATCACTATCGGGCTGTTTCGCGAGATGCGGCAGGAAATGTTGGTCAATCTTTGATATTTACTTTCGCTACATCAAAAGATTCGATCCCACCAAGAAGATTGCTCGGTTCTCCCTCTGGCACCTTAAGTTCAACCGTGACTTCTGCCACCGTCGCTCTTTCAACCGACGAACCGTCATTCTGTTATTATTCTAATACACCGAATACGCCTTTTAACGAAATGAC
>CAZFCM010000017.1:0-11205 GCA_964517725.1 uncultured Candidatus Saccharibacteria bacterium
GGCCATTCAACCCCGCCCTAAAGGGACGGGGTCTTCTGGCCACTCCCAATAAAAATGCCCCGGAAACGGGGTGTTTTACGTTACGTTTGAAAATATAAATCAAGTATGATTAAATCTCCATCATCTCAACTGTTCTTTATAACCAACAAAAACCCGATGAATATAAAACTCGACATTATTTCTGACGAGAGACGGGGCAACCCACTGAAAAATGAAGATCAAGCCACTTTTAAGGCGAACAATGAATTCTGCCTGCTTGGAGTGTTTGATGGTGCCACAGCTATTGGACACATTCCATATTTCGAAAAACTCGGGAAAAGTCCGGGAAGGGTGGCGGCCGAAATCGCTAAAGTGTGTGTTGAAAATAATCAATCGTCTGCAGATCCCGTGGAAGTAATAATGGACATTAACCGCAAACTCAGACTAAAAGCGAATAAGATTCCAGACATTACCCAAAAATCCGAACTCTTCACTACGATGGGATTTGTGGCGCGTATAGATCGCCAGAATCGAACCCTATCTTATGCAGCGGTTGGAGACTGTGCTTGCATTGTACTACGAGCGTCAGGAACGTTTGAGTGGTTTACTGATGAAGCCGCGATAACTTTTGACCGCAAGGAAATTGAGGTTGCTCAGGCGGTATCTGAGAAAAAAGGAGTGGCGATGAGTCACATTCTTGACACAGAAGAAGTAAAAGCGATTATCGCAACTCATAGACGGCTTGAAAACGATCCTAAAGGTAAAAGTTTTGGAACCTTAAAGGGATCTCCCGATGCTGACATGATAAGATACATGCGTACAGGGAAACTTACCTTGAACCAAGGAGATAAGGTATTCATTGTTAGTGACGGAATGTTCATTTCGCCAATACGATCTCCCAAAGAGACTCGCATCATTGAAAACAGCCTAAAGAAGGGTGGCTTAAGAAATTTGCTTACTTGCATTCGAAAGATTCAGGACAACGATGCCACACTCGGGCAATTCCCCCGTCTCAAGCAGTACGACGACGCAACAGGGATTGAAATAGAAGTGATTGATTGAGACAAATATCAATCACAAGACCTTGCGATAGTATCAAAAGGTCTTTTTCTTTCCAAGAATCTAACAGGTTCCAAATTCTTCAATATCTCCACCGACATAGAACAATATAGAAAAATACCCACGAAAATTTTTCTCATTTATCATAAGCATAAAAAATACTTCTCTCATATTGCTTGCCCACATTGCTAGTAGATGTTTAATGACTTATTATTCTAATATGAAAAAATTATTTATTTCTGCCGCTATTTTAACAACAATTCTACTTTTTCTTTTGGTTATTTTAAAACTAAAAAATTCAGATGATAGAAACACTCGCTCGATTTACGCGAATGATTATAAAAACGCAGAATACTTAATTGACAAGCAAAAAGTAAAACTCGAAAACGGATACGCCAGCACAGAAAAAGGGCCTGGTTCTGCTTCAAAAAGCACAACTCGATATTTCGGAAATGAATTAAAAACAGACCTAAACGGCGACAAACGCGAAGACGTCGTTTTCTTAATTACACAAGAACATGGCGGTTCGGGTATATTTTTTTATGTTTTGGCCGCCGTCAATACAGAATACGGGTATATCGGTTCGGATGGTTATCTTTTGGGCGATAGGATAGCGCCACAATCAACAACAATTAGCCCAAATCCAAAACATAGAAACGTTGTGGTCGTAAATTATGCCGATCGAAGACCGGAAGAACCAATGACCACACGACCGTCGATCGGCAAAAGCGCTTACCTTAAGTTAGACCCTGAAACAATGCAGTGGGCTATTGTTGTTCCGAATTTTGAAGGAGAAAGCCGATAATTTTTAATCAAGTCAAAGATTTTTTCATTTTTTTCTGTCTAAAATAAATAAGACCGACCACTAAAACGTCGGTTATAAAGTAATATATTGGAAACGCTAAATTGGAAAAATTTATTATATTTGTCGAAAAACCGGCAAAGACCGCGGCTGAGACATTCATAATCCAAGCAGGTAGATATTCGGAAAAAGGTTCATGAAAAACTTTTACAACCGTCGGAACAAGAGCGAAAAAGTCCGCCAATATGGACATCGCTATAGCTAATTCCGGCTTGTCAGAAACTTGCCATAAAATTATCGCCAAAAAAGCCATGGCTAAGCAAACAAAATCAACTTTGCCATATTTCCTATAACCAAATCCGCGAACAGCTAAAAATAAAACCAGGCTGATGTTAAAAATTATGACAATGAGAATCAAAATCGACCAAGAAGCGCCAGAAGCAAACTGAGCAAAAACAGCTATCAGATTCAAAAAAAGCCAGATCGACCATGATATTATATTTGGTCTGGTCCGGCCTTTAATCATGTCTCTTATGTAAGGAACAACAGAGATTACCTGAATCAAACCTCCGGTTATTCCGATAATAGCGTGCCAATTCATTTTTTAATATTTTAAGACCTCATCCCAAAGAATCTCTGATAAATCCCTGGCCTTACCTTCGAATGGATACATATGCAAATCAAGAAACGGCACGCTGTTTAATTCTATAATTCCGCAAGGCATTTCGGACCGCCAAGGCCGTCTTATATCCTCTATTATAAAGTCGATACCAACCAATGGATCTCCCAAAAATTTTGCGATATCCAAAAAAAGCTTTCTGTTTTCAACATGCACCATATCCGTGACATCAATATTTGTTCCGCCCTGACTACGACCTATTTTCGTGCCTACCAAAACCCTGCGCCCAGAAGCAGGCACATCGTCTTTATCAAATTTCTCATAATTCAAAGCCAGATCAAGCTCCAAACTAACATTGGGAATTTCATGGAAAATCGGACCATGACGTTTAGGATTCGTATTAGCAATAACAATCAATTCACGAATGCTATGTCTCCCATCGCCCAAAACAAAAGGTGGGTCCCTGCGCAAAACACCAGCAATTCTTCCACCAATAATTGAAATCCGATAAACCACGCCTCGCAATTCTTCTTCCACTGAAACAAAAGGACAAATTTGTTTGGCTATCCTAAAAGCATCTTTCAACTGATCTAAAGTTTTTATATGAACACGAGTATGCCTGCTTCTAGAACCTAAAGTCGGCTTAACAACAACCGATCCGCCGTTTTTTCTGATATTTTTAAAAATTCTTTTGGCGCAAAAAAAAGTAAAACAAGTTTCGCCATTAGGCACAGGAAAACCTGCCCGCCGAAATTTTTTTTTCATAACTCCCTTATCATCCATCCAATCCAGAGAATCAGAAGAAACAGAAGGCCTGGGTAAACCCTCAAAAATAATCTTTCGGCCGAAAGGCAAATCAGCTAAAAAAATGTTTATCGGTCGGCCCATTACCCAAACCTCCTTTATTTTCACACCTTTTCTCTCTCCCGCCGACCACATACACTTGGTTCTGTCTGTGTCTTTTTGAACTGAAGGAGAATGAACAAGTCTGACGATTCTAAAAAATGAAAGCAGACAAAATAACCAGTAAATCAAAAAATCTACATAACTGGAAAAAATCCGACCTAAAAACCTAACGATGGGAGCCAGTGGTAAAGTCATACATTCGGCTAAAAAACCGACCAAAAGATTCATTTTGGCAAAAAAGTGGGAGACTCCCGCGATTCCGCACTCCGGACAGTAAATCGGTTTCTTCATAACATTAAATTCGAATTAATTCTATCACAATGTTTAAAAACATTTCATTATAAAAAACAAAATGGGATCAAAAAAATTTTTCAACCGTGTCATTTTTAGAAACCGAAATTTTAATCGTCTCTCGGATTCATCCACGCTGATGTTGCCTCAAGACAAAAAATGTGCTATACCTAAACCGTTATAAATAAATAAATTAGATTGAGCTATCAAAAAATCAGGATTAACCACCAGATCCGTTCGGAAGAGCTTAGAGTTATTGGTCCGGAAGGCGAAAACCTAGGAGTAATAAGCCTAACTGAAGCGCTTAGGAGGGCTGAAGAAGCGGGAATGGATGTCATAGAAATCTCGCCAAACGCTGTGCCACCAGTTGCAAAAATAATGGATTATGGTAAATTCCAGTACTCCGAAAATAAAAAACAAAAGGCCAGCAAGGCAAAAGTAAAAACCTCGGAAGTCAAAGAAATTCAGGTTAAAACCGGCACTGGCGAACACGACCTGGAGTTGAAAGCGAAAAACATATCAGAGTGGTTAAAAGAAGGTCATATCATAAGAATAAACTTGTTCCTCCCCGGCCGAACAAAGTATATGGATATAAAATTTTTAAGGGAAAGATTGGAAAGAGTTTTTAAATTCGTAACCGAGGAATACAAAGTTACCCAATCAGCTCAAAAAAGTCCGAAAGGTCTTTCGATGGTAATAGAAAGAAATAAATGAAAAACCTAAAAACTTACAGCAAAAGATTGCGCGTCACTAAAAATGGAAAAATCCTAGCTAGAAAACAGGGTCAAGACCATTTTAATGCGAAGGAAAGACGCGCTGGAAAAACGGGAAAAAGGTCTATGGTTAAAGTAGTTTTTTCAAACAAAGCGATTAGCAGATACCAGTTATCTTAAAAGCTCGGCCAAGCACCCATCGGCCGTGTTTCAATCAAAATGACCAGAGTTAAAAAAGCAGTAAATGCGTTAAAATACCGAAGAAATTTGCTCCGAGCAGCCAAAGGTTTTCGTTTTGGTCGTTCAAAAAAAGAACGTCAGGCCCAAGAAGCAATTTTCCATGCCGGCACGTATTCTTTTGCTCATCGTCGTGATAAAAAAAATGACTTCCGAAAACTTTGGAATGTCAAAATAAACGCCGCTAGTCGGCCATTAGGATTTTCATATAGCCGACTAATTGGCGCACTGAAAAACAAAAAAGTTATCTTGGACAGAAAAATCTTATCTGAGCTGGCTGAAAAAAGACCGGAATCCTTCAGTAGATTAATCAGTCAAATAAAATAGATCAGTTAAAACTGAATTTTTTTGAAGGTTCTTGAGTTTTTTCTTCTGCTCTCTTTTTGCATTTAACTGAGATTTCTTTCATCATCTCCAACTCTGTCTTTATGTTAACCGAATGAATATTCCGGCTTTCCCAATTTAATTGCTCTTTTTCTAGCGATCGTTGTTTATTGGAGCAAATAAACATAAAAATCATAAAAAGAAGAAAAAAGAAAAAGAATCGGGATAAAAAACAAAAATAAGAGGGGCTAGGACTAAAAAAATTATTTATTTCAACTCTGCGACCTCCCCTTCTTCAGGGTGAATCGCTTCAATGTTAAAATAATCCCTAAGCCTGTTTGCCAAAAAAAACGATGATTTGGGCTCACCCATTACCACAAAAACTTTTTTCAGAGTTTTAACCGAGTCTTCGACGAAACCAATCAAACCTTTCATGTCTTTATGAGATGAATACCCACTTATCTTCACTATTTCTGCTTTTATTTTCACATCGTCTTTGCCTATTTTTACCCTGCCTAGGCCTTCTTCTATTTGTCTTCCGGCCGAACCGGCAGCTTGATAACCAAGAAAAATAATCGTGTTTTTAGGATTGCCCAAATAAAATCTCTCATGTTTGGTTATTCTCCCACCGACCGACATGCCCGAACCAGCAATTATTATTTTTGGTTCACCCACACGCCAAATCGCATCAGATTCGGCCGATGTCTCGGTGAGCAATAATTTCGGAAAATGAAAAATGTCGTCTCCATCCAAAATGGCCCGACGAGCCTTTTCATTGAAAAGCTTTGAACCTTTTTTATATATACCGGTAACTTTTATAGCTAATGGTGAATCCAAAAAAACAGGAACGGAAGGAATTTCTCCGGACTCAACCAAAAAATTTAACTCACTAAGCAAAACTTGGGTTTTTTCCAAAGAAAAAGAAGGAATTAATATCGTTCCCTTTTTTTCTATGGCCCGAATTATCGCCGATTTTAACATCTCACGCCTATCAAAAATTCCCTCGTGATTCCTATCACCGTAAACACTTTCCATAACAAGATAATCCGCTCCGGTTATTTTTTCGGTGTCTCTAAGTAAAGGTGAAGGCGAATTGCCAAGATCTCCAGTAAAAACAATCTTGGTAATCTTTTCTTTTACACCGTTCGAAAAATCGCCTACGAAGATCTCATAAACGGCCGAACCAAGAATATGTCCCGCGTCCCTAGCCACAAATTTTAATACCTGACTAAAATTAATTGTTTCGCCATATGAACAAGTAGACCAAAGTGATAATGTTTTTCTGACATCAGCCAATTCATAAATCGGCAAAACCCCATCCTCTCGAGCCTCTTCTTCAAGTAAACCAAGAGCATCCAAAAGCAAAGGCTCGGCCAATTCCTTTGTTTCCGGAGTGCTAATTATCTTTCCAGAAAAACCATCCCGAACGAGCTTTGGTATACGACCAATATGATCAATATGAGCATGAGTGACTAAAACAAGTCCTATCTCCCGCGGATTATAAGAAAAAGGTTCACAATTTTTCAGTTTTGATGTTTCTGACCCTTGAATCAAACCGCAATCAACAAGAATTTTTTCTTGTTTTAGACCTTCCATAAAAATAGAAAGTAAGAAATTCGCCCCTGTTACTTCGTCTACCCCACCACAAAATTTTATTTCCGTTTTATTCATATGAAATATGAAACTTTTTAATAACAAAAAAAACAGAGCCGACTAGAGCTCCCAAAAAACCCATGGTTATGTCTTTAAAAGTGTCATTTAAATAGCCCTCGGGCGAATAATCAAAACCGAGTAGATATTCGTAAAATTCCCAACCGACTGCCACAATAAAAGAGACGATTGTGGCCATAACAACTAAGTAAAAACCTCCTTTTTGTTTTAAATTTTGACTAAAGATACCGGAAAAAACAAAAATCCAGAGAAACAAAACGCCAATGAAAAATCCTCCCAGGAAATGATTCATAATATCCCACCACCAGAATTCTATATACCAATCAAAAAAAAGCGCTCCGACATGCAAAAAAGCGATTAAAAAAACCAGAAAAGCCAAAAAACCCATTAGTCTATTTTTTATTCTCATACCCGACCAATTATAACAAAAAAACCCGAAAAAACGGGCTCTTTTGACGGACCACTTAAGAATATTCCCCTAGATAAAATTCTAGGTGGGTGCTCGCAACGCAGTTCGTCAGATGCTATAAAGCTTCATCAAAACCGCGCGATATAAAGCTCCCTTGAAATGTTTTACAGAGGAAATATCTCAAGCGGTCCTCATTAATTATAGCGCCCAAGAAACCCGTTTCAATACAAAAAAACAAATAGAGCACATCCGTTTAAAAATGAAAACCCCGCATAAACAGCAAAACCCCGACAATTAAGTGGGATTTCGCTGTGAATCGAGGATTGCGGGTTTCTGTAGCCCGGCGCTGTTTTTAATTTTGGTCCTCAACTGCAATATTCTGAACGCCATCGCGCTCATTCAAACGCAGTGATTCGGACTTTTTTTATTTTTATTTTTAGGCCGGCAACAGAAACTGGCGCTAATGCGCGGCAATCCTGTGAATGATTGTCCTACCAAAAATAGCAAATGTCAAGCTTTTTCTGTTCACTTTCGGTGCACAATCGGTGGAAAAGCTGACATAATGAAAAATACGGCAGATCATAACAAAAAAACTAGATTTCTGGAGGAAAAAAACGCAAATTTAGTCCAATATCCCGTCAAAATTCACGTCGTAAATTATTTTTTCTTGGACGTGACGATAACTAACCAGATCATTTTCTCCAAACCAAAGATTTATTTCTTTTTCCGCCTCAATATTGGAGCCCGAAGCGTGAATAAGGTTTCTTATAGCCCGGTTGTCAGTATCGGACATTTCATAAGAATCCAAAACAAAATCACCTCTAATCGAACCGACATCCGAAGAAAGGGGTTCCGTTCCGCCCGTAATCTTACGAACTATTGGCACCGCATGCGCCCCTTCCCAAACCATCGCAACAACCGGCCCTCCGGTCATATATTTTTTTAATCGCTCTAAAACCTTATCGCCTAAAACCAAAGCACTTGAATCCGGCGGCTTTATGCCCTTTTTTGCATAACTTTCCAAAGCCTTCTCGCCAACTTTCTTTTTCCAATCGGGATCAACTGTATAATGTTTCTCGACCAAATCTGCAGTCGGCAATGCCATTTTTATCCCAACAAGCTTCAAACCTATACGTTCATAGCGCTTGATCACTTCACCGATCAGACTTCGCTGAACACCATCCGGCTTTACAATAACCAAAGTTCTGTCTTGCTTAAAATGTTTGTTCATAAAATTAAAATAACGCCTTGGTTAAAACCTCCGGCTTTAGAATTAATGGCAAAATACTAATTCAGAAAATACAAAAATTCAAGCCCTCCTTTCATTTTTTCTGATAACGGGCCATTATTTCTTCTTCAACATTTACCCTATCCCGGCCATACTTCAAATGGGAAAGTTGCTTTAATTTGCTGACTATGGATGGATTTCCGGAAGGCGGAGGTAAAGTTTCCATATTGAATGGCCGAACAGGCCGACCGTCAGCCAAAAGCCGTACGTAAGCATTTCGATTGTTCAAATTTATTATATCGCGAGCCGAAAAAACCGGAGAAAATTGTTTTTCTAGAAATTCAGCGTCCTCCGGACCAATCCTGAAAGAAACTATAGTGCCGACATTACCAAATACCGAATTCTTTATTTTTTCGGTAAGTTGGCCGATAAACTGATGGGCGATGTTAAGACCAAGCTTATATTTTCTGGCTTCCGATAAAATAACCGAGATGGAGTCAGTTGTAATATTTTGGAATTCATCTATGTAAAGATAAAAAGGCGAAAGAGAAGATCCTGCGGAGTCCACCCGAGACAAAGCGGCCATTAAAATTTTACCTACAATAATGAGGCCGAGAAGATGAGAATTCATTTCTCCGAGCCTGCCTTTAGCCAAGTTAACCAATAAAATCTTTTTTTCGTCCATGACCTTGCGAAAATCAAAAGAAGATTTTTCCTGAGCAATAATTGGTCTCATAATGTCGTTCACTAAAAAATTATCGAATTTTGAAACAACATAAGGGACAATATTTTGAAGAGAAGCTTCCCCGCCGGCTTTTTCCGCTACCTCTCTCCAAAATTGAGAAACTATCGGATTAGTGCACTTTGAAAGCTTGTAATCTCGGTAAGTCTTGTTTGAAAGAACTCTTGAGACATCAAGCAGAGTCGAACCGGAACTCGGGTCCTCCAAAGCAAGAAGAACAGAATTTCTGAAGTATTGTTCAAACATCGGCCCGCCAGTCGTTTTCATGTCAAAAAGTTTGTCAAAAATAGAAAGCATTTCATTAACAACAAAAATTTTCTGCTCTGGGAAACGTTTGTCAAATTCAAGCATGTTCAAAGCCATCGGCCTATCAGTATAAGAAGGATCAAAATATATAAGATCCTCAAAACGTTCTGGTGGAATAGAAGCTAAGACATCTTCTATGTCACTACCATGAGGATCTATCATACAAACGCCATGTCCAGCTCGAATATCCTGAATTATCATATTTTTTAATAAAGTAGTTTTACCTGTTCCAGTCTGGCCAATAGTGTAAAAGTGTCTAAGCCTATCCTCCGAAGTGACAAAGATTTTAGTATCCAACCCCCTAGCGCGGTTTAAGCCTATCAAGGTACCCTCACCGGGTAATCCGGCCGGCGCAGGCGCCACTCCAGCCTCGGCTCTCTTAAGTTGGGGCGCCGATGCTTTAAGATGAGAAGTCGGAAAATGCATTACCGTCGTTAATTCTCTGCGATTAAATGGAAAACTTTCCCTCTTTGAAAAAATTCTCCAAGAAAACTGTTTCTCCATTTCCCTCAGCCGGCTTCCAACAGCTTCACTGAAAACGAGTTTGTTATAACCAGCATTTTCAAACTGGGCAAAAGAGGCCTCTATATGATCTAAAATCTCCCTGGCCGAATGCTCATCAACCGCTGAAGCAAGAAGCCGGATGCAAACCATGGCAATCGGACTACTTGTCTTTGCTTTAACATTATCTATTGCACCTTGGTCAATTTTTGACGATTCTTTTTTATCCTCACTATCTTTTTTGGACGGTGAAGAACCGTGAATCAAATCGCTAACAGCTTTAATTATTTTACCCCCGACCGAAAAAGGCACGTCAATGGCAACCGAAGTCCTTTCTCCTTTTTCCAAGTCGCGTAAAGAATTTTTCCACTTTCCTATATAATCAGAGGGCGCTTTTCTCACCAGAAACTGAACAGCGGCGCCTTCACCGTCCCGATCTATCTTTGAAAAACTGTTCATTATAACGGCCAGTGGATCAACCTCAAATTTTTCGTAAGTCTTAATCGGATATATAGGATTCTTTGACAGGGACGCAAAAGAGCCTACTGTCGAGCCCTCCGCATTGAAAATATTATAATCATTCTTTTCTTCTCTAACCTTTACGCCGGCAAAAAGAGAATGAACTTGTTTCTCAAAAAGCTCGCGAAGCGAATCGGGAACAGCAGAATAAAAAACAAACTCCTCACTGCCATTCGCATTGGCTATTTCGATAGTAAAATAATCTTCATCTTTGGCGCCGGCAAGCATCCCGGCGTAAAATTGCTCCATACCAGATATAAACTTAGCCAACTCTTCTTTGGCTTCTTCTTTAGGCACTTCCGGCAAGGTTATCTCGTAAAGAGTC
Source organism: uncultured Candidatus Saccharibacteria bacterium (assembly GCA_964517725.1). Taxonomy (GTDB): domain Bacteria; phylum Patescibacteriota; class Minisyncoccia; order Phycocordibacterales; family 2-02-FULL-43-11; genus 2-02-FULL-43-11. Next base: position 10,632 of record CAZFCM010000017.1, read on the forward strand.
ATGTGAGAGGGCTTCCACATTTCATCTCTGTTTCTCAAACCTTTGGTAAAATAACCAGTTTTTATATACTGAATCATAAATCGATGAAAATCGTCAGATATATGCGGATTGTTTAATCTTTCCAATACGGAAAGAGTGTTTTTGAGCCCCCTCTTTTCAAGAATGTCTATCAAACCCTCAATTTGCTTATCGTGACTTTCCGGCGCAAGCTCCAAAACTATTGCCCCGGCCTCATGTGGCTTAACCGCAAAACTAGGATCCATCAATTCTCCAGCGAGAGTTGCGGAATAATCTCTTATTACCCCGCCCACGACTGACTCCGCCGGCATTTCCGGATTCCCACCAATCATCGCTTCTCTTTTCTCAACCTCCCTGCGCAAAAAATCTATCTCCTCTTTTGGAGTCAGCATTTTTTCACCTTCAGGGAGAATTTTTCCCAGTTCCATTTGTTAATTATACATCAAAAAATGAGCCGACTTGTTATTAAATTACCGGCCAACCAACTCATTAACCTTCTTAATGGAAGCCAAACCGAAGAAACCGGTGCCTTTTTTGAGGTTGAAAGGAATTAAAA
>CAZFCM010000018.1:0-10899 GCA_964517725.1 uncultured Candidatus Saccharibacteria bacterium
CAACACCACTCTTTCCCTACACGACGCTCTTCCGATCTTTTTTTATGGCCAAAAGCTGGGAGGGGTCGGAAGTTATTATTTGATCTTCAGTGTAGGAAGCGATTATTTTTATTGCTACATGTTTGAGGCCGACAAAAAATATTCCTTCACCAACCGCTGACTCCAATAGTAAATATTTTTCTTCGTCTGTTAGGTGGAAAATCTGTTGAAGCCGGTCGATTGTTGACGGCGACTGTTTGAGGAGTATTTGCATTGAAGAATTTGTAATAATGGGCGTACCGTAGGGAGATTTCAAGAAATCGTCGACATCTTGAGTGATAGTGGCAACCCCGAGATAATATTTTCTACCTCTTTTAACCATTCTGGCCAAAAATGAAGCTGTGTCTTCGGACTTCATCATCCACCACGCTTCATCAATGACCAGTAGACGCTTTCGCAAATTTTTTCTTATGGCGGACCAGATATGATGGGTAATTAAGAAAGTGGCCACCTCTTTCATTTCATCTTCCATGTCGCGGATGGAAAAGACAATGAATTTGCTTTCAATGTTTATGTTTGACGGCCGATTTAGGAAACCGCTCCAAGTTCCGCGGGTGTATTTTGACAGCCTTTCAGCCAAGGATTCGGCTCCTTGCATTCCGGAAAGTACGGTCTCGAAATCAGAAAGAAGAGGCGGTTCGGCTTTTGAAAAGTCGGCATCGGGTGAAATGTCTTTCAGGGCGTAGGTTTCTGATATAGCCCTATCAACTATGGCGTCTTCTTCCGGAGTTAAACCGCCCAGCATTATTCGGAACAATCCGACTAAGTTAATTACATGAGATCGAAGAACGTCGCTTGGCGTTTCGTCTTCACGAGGGATTGGCAAATCAAAAGGATTTATATGATGCTCGGAGTTAAGCGAAATATTGAAATATTTTCCCCCGGTGGCTTGGGCCAGTTGTTCGTATTCCCTTTCTGGGTCTATAACCAAAACATCGACATCAAACATCAAGGAGCGCAGTATTTCTAGCTTGGTTTGGTAAGATTTACCGGAACCGGAAACGGCAAAAGTGACAGAATTGTAGTTTTCCAAGGAAAATCTATCAAAAAGAACCAAACTAGCATTATGCCGGTTGATACCATAAAGAATGCCTTTATCAGAGGTCATATCAAAAGATATGAAGGGAAAAAGGCTGGAAAGGGGCGAGGAATTCATTTTTGAATGAACCAAAAGTTCGTCGTTGCAAAGCGGGAGAACGCTTCGAAAACCTTGTTCTTGTTGAAAAAGGGCCGGTTTTACATAAATCAGTTTTGATTCCAATATTGAATGAATTTCACTCTCAACCTTATCCAGTTCTTCGTCGGTGTCGCCGTAAATGGAAAAGTACAATCCAACATCAAACATTTTTTCTTGGGCTTGCATCAAATTGTCGCGCAGTCTCTCGAGATCTTGATAGGCGGTTTCAAGAACAGGATCGCGGACGAAGCCCTTTTTTTCCCTCTCATTTATCTGGCTTTGAACCTCGGCGACTTTTTTTTGAAATTGTTTTAAAACGCGCGCGGTTTCGACGGTGTGAATAAAAATAGAAATGTCGAATATTTTATCCAGATTTATTATTGGCGCGAACCAGCCTTCAGTGAGATAACGCGGGTAAGATATAACAAAATATGTCCGGACTATTTTATTGCCCAGATTTATAGATTTTGGCGAAACCTTTAGAGCGGAAGGAGCGATGATGTCTTTTAATTCCAGCACGCCAGCCTCGTATATTTCTGAAGGTAAGGCGGTTGAAATATCCGTTTCTTTCTTTTTTTCTTCTTTGCCGAAAATTTTACTTAAAATTCCCATCTTATTTTAGACTTTTGTTAATCCGGCCGGTTTTGAAGTTTCTCCCGGGTTGAAAAGCCGATAATAAAATTCAACCAACTCTTCTGTTCCGAGACGGACGGAACGCAAACCGCATCTCAATAAACCTTGTTCCACAACGGAAACCCTTTGTTCAAGTTGTATTTTATTGTCCAAAAAACTTTCTTCCGTGCCTGGCGACTTTTCCTCCTCACTCTTTCCTATCGGAATGGCATTTGCGATTTTTTCCTTTATGTTTCCGCCTCCGGGTGAAAGCAAAGTGGCGGCGTAAGGTATGACAGTGAAAAATCTTTTTGACATTATGTTTGAACCGTCGGTGAATTCGCGGATGAATTTTATGTACTCGCGAATTTGCACTTTGAGCAGGTCGTTCATCTGTCCGTTTTGCCTTTCTTCCAAAAGAGCCAGATATGGTCTTATATCCATTCGCCGAGATTGAATATAAATTTCTACGGAGAAATCCAAAGCGTTCAGAAGATTTTGAAATTGGGAAATAGTCGCCTCCTGAAGATCTTCCGATTTGAGAGCAAAATTTATGGATGAAACCATAAGAACTATTCGCAAGGAATTATCCCGGAGCACCACTACCCCGTCCCGGATTTCTTTTATCGGTATGAATTCTTGGGTTGCTTTTGAGTTTGCCATTTAAGCCTATTTTCAACGGGGTTTTTTAACAGACTTGCCAGATTTTTGCCCCGAGCTTCTCAATTATACTAGAAAAAACAAAATTAGCCCTTGTCTAAAATTCTTTTCTGACATCTTTTACATCCAGCTTCCAAGAAATGTCTTTGAGCTTGCTTTCCGAAAGACGCGGAGAAGCCACATCAGAAGCTTGAAGAATCGTCGGCGCATTATTTCTATTTTCCTCGGGTTTTTTCGTTTCTTTTCTCCAAAGAAAAAGTTTGGAGCCGATATAATATTTGAAACCCGCTTCCATTATAAAGGCGAATGGTTTGCCGTTTATCTTTAAAAAAGCCAGAGCGACAGCTAGTCCGGCAATTGGCGCAATGAGGATAATAGCTAAAAAAAGAGGCAAAAATTTATATATCACATAGCAAAGGCCGGCCCCTCCGGTCATATAGACGAACTGCTTGGCAGTGAATGGGCCGAAAATTTTATCTTCAACATCTATAAACTGCGGGACTTGGAACCTCATTTTAGAAAATTTTTAACCATTTTTAATTTATTGGCTCGCGATAGGGGTCAACCAGATATCTTTTTTTCTCGGCCGGCAAATTGACTGTTTTGGTTAGCTTGTCGCCAACCATGTCAGAGACATTTTTTGTTTTAGGGGGCAACTCAAATTTTTCAGCTGGTTTTTGCGTTTCGTTTTTGATTTCTAGAGGGGTCTTTGATTTGGACGGATCAGTTGCTATCGAGGGGATCGGAACATTTTCAATATTTTGAGTTTTTGGATTGTATGGAACGCCTGGTTCGTTTTGAATCGTTTTTCTCGGCTCGCTGTGCAACCAAGCCGGCGCTGGTCTTGTTGTCGGTTTTGTATTATTTTGCGCCGATTCGTTTTTTTCCTTTAAGATCGGGCTTTTTTCGATGTTCGGTTTTGGCGCAGAGGGTATAAAAGATGTTTTGTTTTGTCCGGTAATTTGGCCGAGAGTTTCTTTTTTTGGTTCAGTTTGGCTTACTGGACCGACAAAAATATTCGTTGGATTTTTTTTCTCGGTTTCAGCCGGAGTTTTCTGATTCTGGGTTTGGTTTTGAATTGGCATCCGGACTGTTTTTTCGGTGAAGACGGCCGGACCAGTGGTTGTTACCGATTCTTTGCCGGTTTTTAGAATTGTCTGATTCGGCGTTTGGCCCGGCGTACTTTCTTCTTTTTGAATCGTGGCTTTTAAAACGGGTTTCTCTCCATGGCCGAATTTTCCTCGGTTCATCATTGATGAAAGCCAATTGCTATGTTCGGGCTTTATTTCCCCTGCCTTGCCTTTTTCCGCTATGTCTCTTTGCATCGTTCTGATTATCGGCGCTTCAATTCCGGCAATTTCTTCTTTTACAGGCAAATTTTCCGGCACAAATCCGGTTTTTTTCAGTTTTTCTTCTTCCTCGGCGTATTTCCGATGAATGAATATTTCCGCTGGGGCGGGATTTTCGATTTCTCTCAGCAGGTGTTCTTTGTCGTAGGGACCGTGTTCGTCGCCCGGCATTTCAATGACCGGAGCTCTTTTTTCAATTATAGTTGGTTGGACAATTTGGGTCGGTTCGGGCGGGGTGGCGATTCTAAGGGTCACTTTAGGCGAAAAAATATCAACTTGTTGTCTTTTTGGAATTATTACCGGCTCAGTTTCGGCTGTTCGAGTGTGAAGATTGACATTTTGGGCTTCAACAATTTCTCTTTGGGGAGGTTGCGGAGCCGGAACTGGTCGCGGGGCGTGAAAAACTGGCGATTGAATTGATCGCTCAAGAACAGGCGGTCGCCACTCTCTTTCTGGTTGTTTTGTTGAGAGAGTAGGCATATAAGAAGGGGTTTTTATTTCGTTTTTTCCGGCGTTTTGTTGAGAATATTCAAATGGTTTAGGCACCAAATCCCCCATTGTTGATTGACGGAGGGAATTGCGGATAGGAGCAAGGAAACGATTTTCAATCTCTGCCGAAATTTCTCCGGCCTTGTTCCGATTTTCTTCATCCAAAGCCAGACGGATTTTTTCGGCGAATTGGTCGGGTCGAGTTTCGCCAGATATGGCCTTGGCCGTTTCTTCGCATAAATTGCCAATCTCTTTTATTAGCAGATTTTTCAACCTGCCGATTTCGTTTAATTCTGTGACGATATTTTTTCCTCCCAAAAACACTACTGCTTCTGACGGTAGATTTTCAACGGATTCATATAACAATAATTCTTGTTTTCCTAAATTCATCATTTTACAAAATACGGCGAGTTTTCATAATCATTTTTCTTTTATGGCGGATTTTGCTTTTTACTACCAAGTCCTATGGCTGGAGCAACGCTTTCAGAATAATTGTTTTTTACCCAATCAAAAAATTCTCTGAGATTTTTAAAATCAAGGCCCATTTCTGGTATTTTAACTGGAATCTCTTTTCCGTCAGGGGAAAGGCCCATTTCTCCAGTTGAATAAAATTGCGGACCTTTTCCGGCTTGATCGGTGGCTAACCATTTTATTATTGATTTATTTGCGTCTGACAATGCGCCTTTTTTCCCTCTTAATTCCTTTAACAAGTCATTTAGTACCACCTCGAGAACAATTTTTTGGTCACCCTGATCACGACCTGACATATAGCCCATGGAACCGCTTCCCATTGTTTTGATTAAAATCGGATGACTTAAAACGCTGAAAGGAGCTTTTATTATTTCTTCGGGAGTTTTACCACCAAAAGCTTCCCCGGCTCTTTCAGCCGAAAGCTGTCTGAGCGCGTCCCTTTTTACTCTAGTGTGGCCCAAAAGTTTCCCATCCGTGTCATCTATGTTGTATTTTTTCAATATGCTGTGAAGTTTTGCAGAAAACGCTGAAGTTTTTTCACCTAAAGTGCCAGCAAATTCTGACAACGAAAGATCACCTAAGACGATATCGTCATCCGAAATCCCCGCCTCTCTCAATCCTTTGATAAAACTTCTCATTTCTTCTCTAAATAGGTAGTAATGTTCTTTAATCCCTTCGTCTCCTAACGATTTATTTTGTTGGATAAATTCTTTGGTCGGAGCCAAAGATATTCCGTCATACAAATCCCTTGAATCGGTCAGACCAATTGCCTTTCTTCTTCTAATATTGTCGGCTTGGGTTGGGGGGAACTTGGGATTGTTTCTTATTCTATCAATATCCCCTTGTCTTATTATAGATACCGGATAGGGGTTTCTGAAAAAGTTGGGAAAAGAAAAATTCATATATTCCCAATCCGCCAGACTCATCGCCCGCATTTCTTTGTATGTCTGAGGGGGACTGGGTTTTTTCGGTTGGCCATTCATTCTTACGCCGTTAAAATCCCATTCATTTTGAGGTTTGTTTTGGATAACCCAGTTTTCCATAGCGGAGTTGTAGTCTTGCATAGCCTTTTGATATTTTTCACCCTCATCATTTATATGCCCATATTTCATTCTGAAAAACTCCTTCTTTTCTTCTTCAGAATAGAGCTCATCATTTTTATGCAAAGAGTTGAGTTGGGAGACATTGGCCAATCTGAGAAATTTTTTTTGTTCTTCGCTTCCGTGGTCAAAACTTTCTAAGGCGTGTATGAATCCTTCGTCCGAAATATCCGCCATAGCCCTTTCTTGTTCTTCTCTGGTGGCGTTCGGGTTTTTTATCAAATCTTTTACTTTATCAATTCTTTCCGCATCAGCACGTTTGTATTCCAATTTTTTTGATTCTTTTCTTCTTTCTATGGCCGACATGCTTCCTCCAAATTTTGTATTTGCCAGAGGAATGGTAGTAAATTCTCTCACTTTGTGTCCGACTGAAGTGTTGGCCAAATATGAAGAACCATACTTTCTTTCAGCCCATTCGGCCATTCTGCCTACACTATTTCTGCCGACAAAACTCTGCCCGGCGCCACGCAATTTCTCCCCCCAAGAAATCATTTTAGTCGCTCCCACCGCTCCAAGTTTATTGGCCGAGGTTAGGGCGGCTATTAGAAGGCCGATAATCAAACCAAAGTTTATTGCAATGCCGACGACACTTAGGTCATTATTTCCCGCTCTTGTCGGCTCTATGAAATATTCGACCATTCCGCTCCAATTTTTATTTCCTTTTAGGAAAACGAGCGCATCGCTTTCAATGGCTTTTGCGATCACGTAAACAATTACCAGAAAAATTGGAGCAAAAAACGCTTGTCTGAAAAGTCTCTTCCACCAATCTTGGGTTATTCCGCCCATTCCCGGGATAACCCAAGCGATGAATGCGAATGGAGCAAAAATCATGAGAATTATAAGATAAAGTATTCTTATCAGAAACAAGACCGCGCCAGAAAGAAAAATCCAGGAAGTTACAAGCATGGTTATTATGGCGAATATGAAAGTTATCATGAATTTAGTTTCAACCGTTGTGGCGCCAAGGCCAACCGGCCCGCTACCCAGATTAAGAGCGTTTGAGTAAAAATTACTTAAACCCAAACCTTGCATAAAGACGCCGCTAAAACTTCCCGTGCCGTCAACGGTAATTAAGTTCCAGAAATGCAGGGCAAATACATTGGAGACATCAATTACCGCTTTGGTTATAAATAGACTGAAATTTATAAGGAGAGCGGCAATTACAATGCGCATAACCGACCCCATGGCGGAACCGCTATGAAGACCGAGTATGGTTGATATGGCCACCCAGAGAATTAGGAATATGAAAACCAAATTTGATAAATCTCTAAATATGACCCAGCCTATACTTACAATGCTTCCGTCCCCAACAAAACGATGAAAGTCGGAAACGGCGTATTTTATTGACAGGTCAAGAACAAAGCCGGAAAAAGAGAGAATTACTGAGACAAACCAAGTTAGAATATGAAGAAGCCAATTTAATACTTTTATTGGGACTGATAAGGCCAAATCGGTCAAAAATCCAAAAGGTTGATATTTTGAATCCAATTCTTCGTTGTTACCAGCTTCTCTGCTATTGGCAGGGGCTTGGGCATTTGTATCTGTTACGAAAAGGGTGAAAATTGAGACGACAAAAACGAGGATTAAAATCACCGGAGCGATTTTTCTCGCAAAAGCCGAAATTTTTTTCCATCTAAAATCCATAAGATTGCTCTACTGGTACGGTTTTTTAAGGGTGAATGTGTACACTTGCTTACCGACCAAAAGGTTGGAAGACGATTCTTTTATGGTTGTGACTAATCGATAGGTGCCGTAGGAATTAGTGTCAGCTGAAGAAGTTTCCACAAAAGTGGCTTTTTCTCTCAAATAGAAGACTTTTAAAGTGGTTGATGGAACCGGAAAATTGAAAGGTTTACTTTGAAGAGTTTGACCCGATGCCGGACTTATTATCTCTGGAGTAGCCTGATTCGGGTCAATCATTCGTTCAAGCGAAAGGGCTTTGAAAACCCTATTCAAATTTTCTGATGTTGTTGCTGTGCCGTCGATTTTTTCCAAAGAAATTTCAACATTAAGTTGAGGGATGGGCTCGGCCGAAGAAATAGTTATAGGATTTTCAATTACCCAACCTTGCGTGGCCGATGGACTCGGATAAACATCGCGGTTCGGCACATCGCTAGAAGTTATTCTGGCTGAAGATTGTGGGGCCGAACTGGGCGCTCCTCCAGATTGAGCATCGGCTATTTCAGTTCCCCAGACTTCAATTTCGCCTATGAAGAGATCGTATGCGCCGGCTCCTGAATTTGTCCCTTCTAATCTTATGTATCTCGCCTGAATTGGGGGGTTATATACTGATTTAAAGGGGGTAATATTTTTCAAGTAAAGAGCGTTAGCGCTTAAATTTGCCTGATTACGTACACTAGCAATGTTTTCAGTGTAAATCTTCAGATCAAAATTTTGGATATAATCTGCACAACCCAAACTATTGTTGTAATTATATGGGGCGAAAATGTTTATTTCCTCAATGTTTTTTTGTTTTCCTAGGTCTATCTGAATAAAAGGTTTAACCCCTCCTTTTATTTCAGTTTCGGTTAATCGAGTGGCGGCCGGAAAAGCAAAAGTGCTGTTTGCCTCGTTGCCCCCAGTGGCGACGCAAGTCTGAGTTTGGCCGTCAACGGCCTTATCGGGGGTGAAATAAGACTGGTGCGTTAAGCGTGAGGACATAGTCACTTCTTTGCTCAAAGCCAGATTTTCTTTTTTCGGTTGGGCCGGGACGGAGCCAGCTCCTGGAGTTTGGCCCGGAGCTGAAATCTCTTGCCCCATTTCAGCCAACTGTTTTAGCGCGGCTTCATTGGCGGCCGCTTGCGAATTTAGATTGGCGCACCCTTTGACTATCTGATCTTCAAATTGGGCGGCGGTTTGGTCGGGAACAGATGGGAACTTAACTGTTGTATCAGTTTCGTAAGAATAACACTCTCTTTCCAGACCGCTATTTTTATCTAACGGAGTCATGGCGACACATTTTTTGTATCCGCCTAAGGTTCTTTGCGTGTAAGAAGTATCACGATACTCAATTATTATCCCTCTACTGTCTCTTTCCCATCTTCCGGCAATTGCTTTTTCTACAACATCGTTCACGGTGTTTACTTTGTAAATTGTTCCGTCGCAAACCACACCTTTTGGCGGTAAAACTTGTCCGGATTCAAGCTGGCTTTGATAACCGTCCATTAGACTGGAAACATAAGAGCGACCGTTGTAATAGGTTGAGGATTCGCTCATTCCGCGCAGACCGCCTCCGCCCAGTTTGAAAATCTGACCGACGGCTTGATTGATAAGAGCTTCCATAATTTCGTTTACGCTATCCGCCACTTCTAGCCTTCTTTGGCTGGAACCGAGGGCGTTGTTTAGTTGGTTTTCAATAACGGCGCCCGGCGTGCTGATTTCATGTTTGACGCAAGTGCCGTCTTCTCTTGAGGCGACGCATGTCTTATAAGAAAGAAATCCCCCGCCCCAAGCCAGCTCGTCTTTTTGATAGCCCATTTTTTTTGCAATATTCGTGGCAATATTGTCAGAGCTGTAAATATAGACACCGTAAGAATTGTTCATCGGTTGGGATATAGAAATCCAGTTTGACCAACCGTCAGCTCCCCATTGTCCTCCGGTAAAAGCGTTGTAAATATTTTTTTGAACATCCGACAGTCTGCATCGGACTACATCTCTGCGTCTTGATAAATATCCCAATCCCAAGGCCAGCCTAATTTGCAGATCAAATGGGCTACATAATATCTGGCCAATCGGCCCCAAATCTTCTATCCATTGACCCAGGACCTGATCTCCAACATCGGCAAAAAACCCTTGAGGATCGGTGACAAAAGAAGGCGAGCCGTCAAAACCTCGGTTTATCCAATCCACCACGCTGGCGGTGAATTCTCTAATCATGGTATTGGCGAAATCCCAGACCAAAGCGTTAAGGACGCAGGTGACAACATTTTGTTTTTCCATCTCTGAAGCCGCCTTGCCAGTGTTTCTTTCAGTGGTTGATATGTTTACAACATTGACCGGAACTGAGGTGCCAAAACCGGCGGCTCCACTGAATAAGCTGTTCAAACCGCCAAGGAGGCCGAGGGCGTTAAAAATACAACTGAAAGCTCCAGCGCCGAACGCTTCAACCGGTTTCGGTTTTACAAAGAAAGTGGTTGGCACGACAAGAGTGACGAGAAGAGCAACCAGTATGGCTTTTTTTAAGCCCGATTTCATTTTAATTCGAATAATATTATACACTTTTCGTAATTTCGTAGCCATCTTCGTCTTTGTTGAAAATAATATTTTGGTCTAGAAAATAATCTTTAAGTTCGGCCAAAGCTCGGAAGGTCAGGTCGAGAGTGCTGGGATACAAAGAAAGGCCACTTAGAGCGCGGATCGGATCAGAGAAAAAATAACGCATGTTACTTGTGCTCACGCTTAGAATTCCCAGAAGGTTTACGATTCTGGTATGGAGGGGCAATAAACTTTCCGGCACATCCATGGCCAACATTTCCTGGCGGATGCCATCGTATCTTAAGGCCGGGTTTTCAACGGATTTTATTTCTGTCCCTTCATCTTTTTTTATAGCTTCGTCAAGGAGCTGGAGTTCATTGCCGGGATATTTTTTACCCATTTCTTTTAGAATTTTTCCGAAAGCGTTTCCATAAGCCCGATCGGTCAGTTCGTCTTGGGGAATTTTCCGAAAGGAATCTTCTTTGTATAAAATCATTGCTCCCTCTTCAGATTTTTGGGCATATTCAATAAGCAGAGTGTTGTAGTCCACCGATTTGTAATTGCCGGAGGATTGAGCGGTGATAAATTTAGCGAAGAGCTCCCTTGAAAATTTGTTGGTATCGGTTAGGTCCGATTCGATTTGCGGATTCACTTTTTCAAAAAGTTCATTTTGTTCCAGTTTGTCATTCGGACCTTTAACCGCGGGATTTCTTCCGTTACGGATTTCCTCGAAATCGTCATCGCCATCACCATCCGTATCTTTATTGTTTAGGTCGGTTCGCCAAAGATCTTCTTCCCAATCTTTTAG
>CAZFCM010000019.1:0-1576 GCA_964517725.1 uncultured Candidatus Saccharibacteria bacterium
CTTCGTACCCCCCCGCACAATAAATAACAAACGGCTTTCACACACCAAAAACACGCGACTCTACACCGTTCATGTCCGGATGATTCAGAGATACCAATGCGATATCAGCGCCAAAACGGCTGGATTTTAATTTTGAATCCTTAGATATAGGATTAAAAGCTAGAACAGTATCACCAAACTGCACTTTAAAAAATTCCCCGCCATGATAAGTGATAATCATATTTTTGCCAGAATTAAAAAGCCGATTCCACATTAGGATAACAGAAAAAAGAACTGGAATACAGCTTGACGAATTTTTGCTTTATACTTTTACTCCTGTTTTTTAACCAAAAATTACTTTTCAGCGACAAAACCAAGCGTCATTTTCTGATCTTTTGGGTCAAAAAGAGTTATCTTAAAAGAATAAGTTTTACCAAGCTCAAGAGCCGAACGTAATTTTTCTTCGCTACTAAATTCTGAAATGTGGACCAGTCCGGCCACTCCTTCTTCTATTGAAGCCAGAGCGCCGTGCCGATTGAATTTTATTACAACGCCTTTAACAATATCGTCCTTCTTGTACTTGCTTGCCGCTTCAACCCACGGATTAGGCTTCAGCGCCTTTATGGAAAGAGAAATTTTGCCTTCTTTTACTTCTATCACCTTGGCTTTGACTTTGTCGCCAACAGAATAAAACTGGCGAGGATTTTCTACCAAACCCCAGTCTATTTCCGAAATATGGACCAATCCTTCAAGGCCTTCTTCAACTTTTAGAAAAACTCCAAAATCAACAATGCCCGTCACTTCTCCAACAACTTCATCCCCGACCGAATATTTGCCAACCAATTTTTCCTTATCTTTTTCTTCAAAAGATTTCTCAGAAAAAATTATTTTGTTTTCTTTAGGAGAAACAGAGATCACAGTCAAGTTTAGTTTCACTCCGACTAATCTCTTTAACTCTTCGTAAATTTTGTCCTTGTCTCCGTCTGGAACTCTCGGATAATGTTCAGCCTTCAACTGGGAAGCTGGCAAAAAACCTTGAATCCCCTGCCATTCGACAATCAGACCGCCCTTGTTTGCCTCTTTCACTAAAAGTTCAATGGGCGTTTTTTCCTTCATTGCCGCCTCGGCCTCGCCCCAAATCATTGCCTGTCTAGCCTCTTTCAGAGAAAGTTCTATATAGCCGTCTTCGTTTTCAGGATCGACGACTTTGGCTGAAATTTTGTCGCTAGGATTAACCTTTTTTATTATTTCCTTAGCAACGATATACTCCCGGCCATATATAATGCCGGTTCCATAAGGTTTTAAATCAACAAAGACCTTGCCCTTACCAACACTTAAAACCACTCCTTCGACCAAATCTCCTTCGTTCGGTATGCCCCTTACAGAAGAAGCCAGTTGGGCCATTGGCAAGTCTTTTTTTAATAGATCGCGTTTTTGTTGAGAATCAATCTTCGAATCCTGATCGTTAACTTCTTGATTGTCCATTTTTATTTCAGGCGGATTTCTTTGCGTCAACTATAAACATCCAATGCAAAGGGGTTATTCAGCCCGCTAATAATTAAATTCTTAGTCCGGCTTTTTCAAAAGTCCGAACTTT
>CAZFCM010000019.1:1586-10684 GCA_964517725.1 uncultured Candidatus Saccharibacteria bacterium
CAGAACGGCCAACGGCCGTCCAACGACAATCTACACCAAAACAAAAGTTTTGTCTAATTTTTGCAAAACTAATTAAACAGGTTCATTGCCTTTTCTTTCCCGTCTTCAACAATCATCTTCACCGCTTCCATCGTTTTACTGAAAACTTTTTTTAAATCTTTTTCTTCAGAAGGTTTGAATCTTTTCAAAATAAAGTCGCCAACTTCTTTTTCGCCAGTCGGTTTTTTCATTTTTCCAGTTGAGGAAACCGGTGATATGCCTATCCTTATCCTGATAAAAGCTTCAGTCTTAATCGTTTTCATCACTGATCGCACGCCTTTATGCCCGCCAGAACTTTTATTGAAAGAGATTTTAAATTTGCCAAAAGGAATATCTAAATCGTCGTGAACCACAATCAGGCTGTTGGCGCTTTTTTGATTTCTTATTATTTTTTTCAACGACTCGCCCGACTTGTTCATAAAAGTGTCCGGCAAAATGGCCGTCATTTTCTGTCGTCCCGATTTCCCTTCCGCCACTAAACCGTTAAGTGAATTTAGATACTTAAATTCGGAAAAACCGCTTTTCTCGGCAAAATAAAACACTGCCATTCGGCCTGTATTGTGTCGAGTATTCTCGTATTCCTCTCCCGGATTTCCCAAACCGACAATATAGAACATAAAATCAACGGGCCTATTATTAAACTGTTATCCGACCAAGCAATTCTACTTTTCAGCAATACCTTGTGTCAATCGGGCCAAGCGGAGTAGAATAGGCATCGTAATGCAAAAGGATGAAGAAATCGGGACACCGGAAGAAATATCCACCGGCTCTGAAAACAGTAAAGAAAAGGGTCAATCGTGGTCAATAAAAGAACTGGCCAAATTTGCCTTGATAGCGGCAATTATCGTTATACCAATTCGTTTTTTTGTAGCCGAACCATATCTTGTCCGACAAACCTCAATGTTGCCGACCTTTGAAAATAACGATTATTTGGTGGTCGAAAAAATAGGTACCAGATTCCGAGAACCGGAAAGAGGCGATGTCATAATATTCCGCTCGCCAACTCAAGAAGGAAAAACTTTGATAAAAAGAATTGTTGGATTGCCGGGTGAAATTATAAGGGTCAGAGATGGAAAAACTTTTATTCGAGCCGCCACTTCTTCAGCCGATTTTCTGGAAATTGAAGAACCATATGTAAAAAATCCATCGGCAATAATAGAAGCAGAAACAATTCTTGGAGAAAATGAATACTTTGTAATGGGCGATAATCGCGGAGCCAGTTTGGATTCCAGATCATGGGGCCCAATTAATAAAGACTCGATCATCGGCCGGCCTTTGGTCAGAATGTACAAATTTTCTTCCGCCAGTCTTTGGCCGGGAATGGAAGACCTGCCGGAAATAAAAATCCCTAATTCGTCGATTTGAATCATGACCTTGAATGTCTTTAACGGCCACTAAAATTTTTCCAAAAATAAAAGTAATCGGCTAATATGTTTAAAAACAAAAAAAGAAAAAACATTAAAAAGACAGAGAAAAATTCTGGCCGAAAAAGCAAGCCTGTTCGACTCCGACACGAGGTAATGTATAAAAATCTCGACTGGGCCGAAGAAGTTTCGACTTATTACGGATTTTCTCCAAAGCCTATGCCAGAAATAAGCGCCGATGATCGGACAAAAGCCGGAACAGTAATGAAAAATGAAAGAGATTGGGCCGGTGGAAATATTCCTTTTATGAATCTGGCCGAAAGAATATCAATACTATCTGATTACATTGGGAAAAAACACGACAGAGAACCGCAACCTGTCCTCATAGCTTATTCAGCCAACAAAAAAAGCGAACCGAAAACTTTTAAATTCGGACTTGAAATTATTGGCTCCCCAAAAAGCATCGCCGATGCGACAGTTATAAAAACTGCCTACGAAATTCTAAAGGAAAAAGGTTACGGTCCGCTCGTCGTGTCAATAAACAGCATGGGAGACCGAGAATCTTTTTCAAGATTTCTGAGAGAATTTATAAATTACGGAAAAAAGAATTTGGGCAACCTCAATACCGCTTGCCGGCACGATTTCAAAAAAGACGCTCTCTGTTTTTTTTCTTGTCGACACGAAAAATGTTTGAAAATGCTGGAAAATGCTCCGAGACCAATAAATTGCCTGTCAGAACCGAGCCGGATTCTTTTCAAAGAAGTTCTGGAACATATAGAAATCCTGAACATCCCTTATTCGATTGACAACACGCTCTTAGCCGACCGAACATTTGGTTGCCAAACTATTTTTGAGATAAAAACCGAAAAAGATGGAAAAGTCCTGGCTACCGGCGCTAGATATAATGTCCTCTCAAGAAAAATCGGCTTTAAAAAGGAATTACCGGCCGTCGGAGGAAAAATCGAATTGCGAGATTTTGAAGGCAGGCTTTCTTCAACGCGAAAATTTGAAAAACCCCTTGTATCTTTTGTCCAGATCGGATTTGAAGCTAAAATGAAAAGCCTTCAGGTTGTTGAAATTTTAAGACAAAGCAAAATTCCGACATATTTGTCGCTTTCGAGAGATAAGCTGTCTTCGCAACTGCAAATTGCCGAGAACATGAAAATCCCCTACGCCTTAATAATGGGACAAAAGGAAGCAATGGAAAATTCAGTAATCGTAAGGAACATGGCAAACAGATCTCAAGAAACTATCCCGCTTGAAAATTTGCCAAGATATCTGACTAAAATTGTTGGCTAATCTGTTTTTTTGTATTTAGTTGCCATTTTTTGACTTGTCTGATATATTTAAAAAGTTATGGCAATCAATGTTGAAATCGAAAAAGCGGGAAATGAGACCAGCGCTAGCGTACTACGGCGTTTTTCGAAACGTGTCCAAGGAGCCGGCATAATCC
Source organism: uncultured Candidatus Saccharibacteria bacterium (assembly GCA_964517725.1). Taxonomy (GTDB): domain Bacteria; phylum Patescibacteriota; class Minisyncoccia; order Phycocordibacterales; family 2-02-FULL-43-11; genus 2-02-FULL-43-11. Next base: position 4,443 of record CAZFCM010000019.1, read on the forward strand.
AAAAAGTTAAAAACGACCGGTACAAAGAACGCAAACAATCAAAATACAAAATAAAAGTGAAAACGATGAAATCTCTGGAAAGAAGGAAAAAGGTAGAAAGACTCATAAAATTGGGTAAAATCTCTCCTCGTTAGAATGTCAGTAGAAAATAGTTTTCTGGTATATAACCGCACAAAAAACGCTCTACCAAACCGGAAAAGCGTTTATTTGGCTGTCAAAAACGCCATTCTTGGCAAAGATTATCAACTTGACCTTGTTTTTACCGGAGAAAAGAAATCAAGATCTCTTAATTTATCTTATCGAAAAAAAAACAGGCCGACAGACACTTTGGCTTTTCCTCTTAGCAAAGACGAAGGAGAAATTTTTATAAATCCGAAGAGGGCCAAAATAAACGCCAAAAAATTCTCAAGGAGTTATGAAAATTTCATTCTTTTTTTGTTTATCCACTCTCTCTGTCATTTGAAAGGAATGGCTCATGGTAGTAAAATGGAAGCAACCGAGAAAAAATTTCGGGCTAGGTTTGGAGTGTAATAGAAACTGTTTCTAATAAAACAGAAAATCCGTAAATTTCAGCCCAAAAATTTCTCCGGCAAAAACACCTTTTGCTTCTGATCAATTTTCGTTTTTTTAAATAATTAAGATTTATTAAATTTTACTATCGTGTCTCAAGCTGTTGCTGTCGGAATAGATGTTGGAACCTACCAAACGCGCGTGGTCGTGGCTGAGTCTGATTCTCAAAACGAAAAACTTGTTCCGAAAGTTATAGGCGTAGGTTACGCCGAATCAAAAGGCTTGCGCCATGGCTATATTGTTAATCAAGCTGAAGTAGCCAGAAGCATATCAGTGGCCGTCGCCCAAGCTGAAAAGATGTCCGGAATCAAAATCAAAAAGGTCTTTTTTTCGCTCGGCGGAATAGGCCTTTCAGGTATAACTTCGAGCGGTATGGCCGTTATTTCCCGAGCTGATTATGAAATCACTGATCTCGATCTTCAAAAAGCGACCGATGCCAGCCAATCTGAAGTCCCGCAGTCACAAATAATTAACCGGCGAATTCTCCATACTGTACCCCTTCAATATCGAATAGACGGCAAACAAGTTTTCGGTAATCCTATCGGAATGAAAGGCATGAGACTTGAAGCAAAAACTTTTTTTGTCACCTGTTTGAACCATCATTATTCGGATATCATTGAAGCGGCGACAGAAAGCAATATTGGTGTCGAGGATATTATCGCTTCGCCAATGGCGGCCAGCGTAGTCACCCTTTCAAAAGCACAAAAAATCGCAGGTTGTGTCCTAACCAACATCGGCTCCGAAACAGTTTCCATAATCGTCTTTGAGGACAATAAACCCGTTTCACTTGAAGTTTTTCCAATCGGCGGAGCAGATATAACAAATGACATCGCTCTCGGGCTTCGTATTCCACTTGAGGAGGCAGAAGAAGTAAAAAAAGGCAGTATCGTCGGCATTTCTTATCCCAGAAAAAAACTTGATGAAATCATTACGGCTCGACTGTCTGACATCTTTGATTTAGTCGAAGCTCATCTGAAAAAAATCGGAAAAAACGGCTTGTTGCCAGCCGGAGTAATAATCACCGGTGGTGGATCAAGCATAGAAATGGTTGAGCCTCTGGCTAAAAACCAGCTTAAATTACCATCAAGAATAGGTTCCATAACTTTCGGCGAAGGAGCCAAGGGCCAAATAAAAGACGCCTCTTGGTCGGTAGCCTATGGTCTTTGCCTAATTGGCCTGTCAAACGACGAAGGAAACGGCATCGGAGTCGTTAAAGAACCGGTTATAGGACTGGTAAAGTGGTTAAAGCAGTTTTTGCCCTAAAACCGATTTTACAAGCCTTTTTTCAATCGCCAATTTGACAAAAAGCTTGCCTAATTTCACGACTTTGTCTGCTCTTTCCTTTTTTTTGTTTATTGCCTAATATTGCGACAATAGCATTAATTGTCAGCCAGAAGTCCTGAAAAACGAAAACCAACAAACAGTTATAAGCAAAAATGCAATTGTCATTTTCTTTATCAAAAAATGCCACAAATTACACCAGAAGTTGAATCGTTCGCCAGAATAAAAATATTCGGCGTAGGCGGAGCTGGAAGACACGCCCTTAATCATATGGTTAACTCCAAAGTAAAAGGGGTTGAATTTGTCGCCGTCAATACCGATGCTCAAGATCTTCACAACACGCTAGCCAAGAAAAAAATTACTATAGGAAAAAATGTGACCCGGGGACTTGGCGCCGGAATGAATCCCGAACTTGGACGTCGGGCAGCCGAAGAAACGAAAGAAGAAATCCAAGAAGCAATAAAAGGTTCGGACATGGTCTTTATTGCTGGCGGAATGGGCGGAGGAACTTGCACCGGCGCGGGACCGGTGGTTGCAAAAATTGCCAAAGAGATGGGCTCGCTAACTGTCGGCGTTGTGACAAAACCTTTCTTTTTCGAAGGCGCTCAAAGAATGAGAAATGCCGATCAGGGTATAGCTGAAATGAAAGACAACGTGGACGCGCTTATCATCATTCCAAATGATAGACTTTTGGCCGCCGTATCAAAAGAAACTACCGCTAAGGAAGCTTTTGCCATGTGCGACGAAGTTCTAAAACAAGCCATAGAAGGCATATCCGATCTGATAACTACCCCCGGCGATATTGCCAATATAGATTTTGCCGATGTCCGGGCAATTCTCGAAAATGCCGGTCCGGCCCTTATGGGCGTCGGCTTTGCAAGCGGAGAAAAAAGGGCCGAAGAAGCGGCCAAGGCCGCCATAAATTCGCCACTGCTTGACGTTTCAGTAGCCGGAGCAAAAGGCATGTTGTTCTCGATTGCTGGCGGAGATGATCTGACCTTATTTGAAATCCAAGATGCGGCTAAAGTCATCACCGAATCAATTGATCCGGAAGCGAAAGTCATATTCGGCACCATAAGAGACGAAAAACTCAAGAAAAACGAAATAAAAATAACTGTTATCGCGTCTGGTTTTCCAGAAAATGGAAACAAAAAAACCCTTTTCGCCACCAACACCCCAGAATTGCCGAAAAAAGTTATTTCTCACGGCCCAATCAACCCGTCCTCTATTACCGCCCAATCAGCCTCCGAGACCAGCAAAACATCTTCTCCCGCACCTAAACCAGCCTCAAGTGAAGACGACGACGACTGGAGCGCAGTTCCCGCTTTTCTCCGAAGAAATAAAAAATAGATTTTATCGCTTACTTTTATTTAAAGTAAAAACTCAAGGTTTTTGCGGAGCATACTGTTGAAAAATTTTATCGGATAAACTCATTTTTACCCGAGCTGTAAATCATCAACCGAATTCCAGCTTTTTCTTGTTTGTCGAATTTTTGATATAATCGCCGAGAAATATGAAAAGTGAAATTTTTGATCTAATAATAGTGGGTGGCGGACCAGCCGGCGTCTCGGCGGGAATTTACGCCGCCAGAAAACGTCTAAAAACTCTGATTATCGCCAAAGAATTCGCCGGCCAAAGTTCGGTTTCCGATGATGTTCAAAATTGGATTGGAACAATATCAATATCTGGGAAAAAACTCGCCGATTTGATGAAAAAACACATGCTGGCTTACGCCGAAGAATCCTTGGTCGTTAAAGAAGGAGAAATCGCCGAAAATTTGGAAAAATACGACAATCTATTTTCACTAAAGACTAGCAAAGGAAAATATGAGGGTCGTTCAGTTTTGATAGCAACCGGCAGTCGCCGACGAAAACTCGAAGTCAAGGGTTCTTCAGAATTTGAAAATAAGGGCGTAACATACTGCGCTTCCTGCGACGGACCGCTCTTTTCCGGAATGGATGTAGCCGTTGTCGGCGGAGGGAACTCCGGTTTTGGCACAGCTTCCCAACTTTTGGCCTATGCTAAAAGCGTAACCTTAATAGAATCGGCAGAAAAATATCGAGCCGAAAAAATTACTGTCGAAAAAGTTATGGCCAATCCAAAAATGAAAGGCTTGACCGGTATTGATATCCTAGAAATAAAAGGCGAAAAATTTGTTTCCGGTTTGCTATATCAAGACCGAACAAACAATAAAAAGGAAGTCCTGAATGTTCAAGGAATATTTGTTGAGATCGGAGCCATACCAGCCACAGATTTCGTCAAAAAAATCTTGGAAACCGATCAATTGGGAAGAATAAAAATAGATCCGCGATCGCAAAAAACTTCAGCAGAGGGTATATGGGCGGCCGGCGATTGCACGGACGTTCTCTATCAGCAAAACAACATAGCCGCCGGAGATGCCATAAAAGCTTTAGAAGATATATATCTTTGGCTTCAAAAAAATTAGGCCGAGCTTTAAGCGCGACCTAATAAAGTTTGCCACCCGTCCCATCCTCGCGGTAAACCGTTCCCTCGGATTACCTCGGCGAGGTATTGGGCGGTCTACATCGGGAAAACTTTGTTGGAATAGTGTCGGCTCCGCCGACAGCAATTTATTATGTAGCCATTCAACTCCGCCCTAAAGGGACGGGGTTCCTGGCCACTTCCAATAAAAAGAGACGATCCGTCATTTACCAATCGAAACCAACCTCTCGAATTCTTGAAGATTATTGACGCAATGTCTCGCCCCCTCCCTAGTAAGCCGATCGGCGCTGGAAATTCCGGTTGTAATGCCAATTGGAATTAAACCAGCTTCCCTGCCAGCGGCCATATCTGGAGCAAAATCACTTACGAAAAACGAATCCTCTGAACAATCAAGATTTTTGAGAATTTTTCTCAGGGCCTCGGCCTTTCTTTCTGCCCCGCCAATCACAGCCTCAAAAAAGCTTGCCATGGACGATCTTTCGCATTCAGTCATCAAAAGCCCTGGATCGGAACCGCTAACAACGGCACTTTTGAATCCCTTTTGATTCAACCGAATGACAACCTCCCTCGCGCCGGGAAAAACCCTGACTGGCCGACCTGTTCGCAAGTGCCTAATCCGGAAGTTGTACGTCCTCCAGATCTCGTAATCGCTAAGGGCAACCCCAAATCTCTTGTAATTTTCAACAAAAGGAAGACTGAGAGAGGCGTAAAATTCATCCCTTTCTGGATGAGGCACACCCGCTTGTTCAAAAACCGCACAAGTCGCCTTAAAATGATCATCCAGGTTATCGCTTATCACTCCGTCCCAATCATAAACTATCGCTTTCGATTTCATTCTTAATTATTCCTTTTTTGTTTTCGTTTGAGCAACCGAGTGAAAGGTTAACAAATGGAAATGTTTAAGGCAAATCAAATCCCCGTTTTATAAAATTAGGGGGTTTTTAGAATGTCAAACTTAACTCTCAAGATTTTGATTTATCCAATTTGTCCAAACGCAACCATTTAACGCCGAAATAAACTACTGCCGCCACAACAATAAAATTTATAAGGACATTTATAAAATTGCCTAATTTTACGGACCCGTCCCCGACGGGAATAACCAAATCAGTCAAAGTCTTGGCGTGTTTTAGGGCCAGAGACAAGATTGGATTAATGATATCTTCAACGATTGATTTTACAAGGCCAGAAACTGCCCCGCCCAAAATAAAGCCGACAGCCAAGCCGACAACGCTCTTCTCTCTGATAAAATCCAAAAAACCTTTTACTTGATCTTTCATTTTTAGCGCATTTTAATTTTAATGCGCGCACTAGGGCTCGAACCTAGGACCTTCTCGACGTCAACGAGACGCTCTACCAACTGAGCTATGCGCGCAAAAATAAAATCAAAGTTCGTAAGAAATTTTACCGAAAAACTCCTTATCCTTAGGATGACTCAGTAAATCAGCCACCTCTTTCCTAGAAAGCCAAACCGCCTCTGGATTACCCGGATCAATCGGCTTCAATTCACCTTCATAATCAGTTCTGAAAAGGAACATCTCTATTTCCTTCAATTCAGACTTATCATCCTTACCATCTAATCCTAACTTAAAACGTTTATACGTCAACAGTGGCCTTATCAAAACCAAATCTTTTACCCCAGATTCCTCATAAATTTCCCTTTTTGCCGTTTCAAGAGCCGTTTCTCCGAAATCCACATGACCTTTCGGAAGCGACCAGGAGTCGCCATTTTGATTTACAACTAAAACTTTCCCGACTTTGTTTATTACCACTCCGCCAGCCACTTTAGACTTTCTCATGACAACAAATATTAACATAAAACTCAGAATAAGTTCCCTAGTTAAAAATAATTGGTCTTTTACAGAACCAGTACCCATTTTGGATATTTTCTTCGCGCCGTCGCGCTTGAAAATATCTCAAAACAGCTTCGA
>CAZFCM010000020.1:0-9266 GCA_964517725.1 uncultured Candidatus Saccharibacteria bacterium
TTGGAATAGTGTCGGCTCCGCCGACAGCAATTTATTATGCGACCATTCAACCCCGTCCTAAAGGGACCGGGTCTTCTGGTCGCTTCCAATAAATTTTGACCAACAACCCGGTTTGGTATTTCCTCTAAGAAACAAGATCGATCACGTCCTGATTGAACCATTGCTAGTTTCTATTTTTTAATGCCGGCTAATTAAACTTCTTTACACCAGAAAAAATCCCTATCGGCAAAAGGGTCCGGAAGCGACCTTATGACACTTTAAAATCGCTTTTGGTTCATCTTTTTCATCAATGGCGTCAAAATTTCTGGAAAAAATTTTTAACCAAAAACAAAAATCAAAAAACTGGCGATGTAAAGATTGTGTCTTTAATAAAAAGTATAAAATGGAATGTAGGAAAGTTTTGAGGCAACGCCTAATGGAAAATTCCAGAAGCTGAAAGTTCTAAAAAATACAGAGGGTTCAAAAGTATGAACCTCTAAGCAAAACTTTTAATATGGGTACTAAAAGTAAGAAGACTTCGCTAAGGGAAGACTCAGTGAGATCGCCGAAGCGTCTGCCAAACCAACCTCGCAGAAGCATCAAACAGCCTTAGCCTATTGCTTAGAGGTTCATGCTTTCGAAATTCTTGTCAAAAAATAGCCAGAACCCCTTTAAAACATAGTTATTTCAAAAAAACGTCCGGGACGGAAATGTTAGCACTAAATCCGTTCGGTGCAAAGAGTCTATCATACTAACTGAAAAATGTCAAATCGACAAAATCCGGCGGATATCACCGTGATATAATTCACTTATGGATAAAAAAGACCAAAATAAAGAATCCGGTGACGAAAAATTTCTGGACCAAACGCTTCGGCCCGCTCGTTGGGATGAATATATAGGTCAAGAAACAATAAAAGAGAATCTAAAAATTCTTCTAGGCGCGGCCTTGGAAAGAAAACACCCCCCTGAACATCTTCTTTTTTATGGACCGCCGGGTCTAGGGAAAACAACCCTCGCTCATTTGATTGCCAAAGAAATGAACGCTCAAATAAAGGCTACTTCTGGACCAGCCATTGAGAAAGTCGGCGATCTGGCTTCAATTTTAACCAATCTGTCCCCCGGAGACATGCTTTTCATAGATGAAATACACCGTCTTAACAAATCTATAGAAGAAGTGCTTTATCCGGCAATGGAATCCGGTGTTTTAGACATAATCATTGGCAAAGGACCCTCAGCCAGAACTATCCAACTTGAGCTTCCGCCCTTTACCCTGCTCGCTGCAACTACCCGCATCGCTCTTCTCTCCTCCCCCTTACGTTCACGTTTTGGAGGCGGAGTGTTCCGTCTGGAATTTTACAACAACGAAGAAATAGGGAGAATAATCGGACGTTCAGCAAAAATTCTAGGCGTGGAAATAGGCCAGGAAGCGATTTCTGAAATTTCCAAACGAAGCCGTTTTACACCAAGAACCGCAAATTATCTGCTAAAACGTTGCCGAGATTTTGTCCAAATTAAGGGTGGAAAGCTTGAAAAAAATTCCGTCATCAAAGCCCTTGACCTTCTCGGCATAGACGAAGCCGGCCTAAACTCATCAGATCGAAAATTACTTGAAGCGATGATTGAAAAATTTGCCGGCGGACCGGTTGGTTTAAACACTCTTTCTGCCGCCCTTTCTGAAGAAATGGCCACCGTTGAAGAGGTACACGAGCCTTATCTAATCCAATTAGGTTTTCTTGAAAGAACACCGAGAGGCCGAACAGCAACTCCGAAAGCATATGCTCATCTTGGCAAGAAAAGAGGCTTCATTTAATCAGTCCGAAAAAACGACCGATTATTGAAAATACGAATTTCAAAAAACCCGTTTTTACCGAACCCGCTGAAGCTGTTTGAGAAACATCTGAAAAAATTGTTTGTTCCTCATTTTCCTCTGCAACTGTTTCGTTTTTAATTAAAAACAGCGAGGTTTCTTCGGTTTTTAATAAATCGGGCTCGTCTCGACCCGCTTCGACTAAATATTTTTCTTTTTTCTCTGCGGGCGGCGGAAAATCTTTGATAATATCCGGCCATGTCGCTTTAATAGAAGCCGGAATGGCGTAAGCTGTTGCCCAAATTCTTTCTCTATCGCTCGCTTTTTCGGAAACTAAAATCCCGCCGTCAAAAGCTTGGTTATCTCCCAAATACTGCAAAGGAGTTTTGCCGTTTTTGTAAAAATTTTCCGGCTTAAAACCTGAGGCGACTATGCCTTGCAAGACCCAGCTTGTTGAAAACGGATTGCCAAATCCGCCATCTTCCCTTTGTTCTTTTCTTAAATATTCAATCGCCCTTTGGGTGGCTTCATAAATTTTCGGCTCGGCCGGAAACATAGAAAAAATGGACATGGCCGCGCCGGTAAGATCCAATCCGCCAAAAGAACCATCTGCTGATTGTCGGCTTAAGACGAAATCGAGAGCGCTCTCAGTCATCTTCCCGTTCGGATCGGCTCCAGCTTTTTTCAAAACCAAAATTGCGAATATGTCGTCGTTTATTAGATTTTCTTCGCCAAACTGGCCGTTTTTGTAAAAACTTTTTATCTTCTCTATGTAATTGGCTTCCGCCCGGTCCGGTCGAATACCCATAGACATAAGAACCATCGCCCGACGTTCGTAATCGGTCAAACTCCAACCGTCCCCAAACGAACGAGTTGCGATCAGATCTTTTATTTTTTCCGCAAAATCATTTTTATACCCTATCGCTGAAAAAGCGATTGCCACCCAATCGGACAACATCTCGTCTTCAAACCGACCATTTTTATCAGCCTTGCTGATTAAAAAATCTAAAGCTTGGTCTGGAATAAAAATTTTTCCGGGCAAAACACATTTGCCACAAAAACTTGTAGAAGGAAGAATTTCCGACTTGAACCGAACAAATGCCGAATCGCTATCTGAAAAACCCTCTTTTCTGGCAAAAATTTCAAATTCGACGCCAGTCGGTCCTAAAAAATTAAACTCTTCCGAAGCTTCGGCTTTCAAAAGATCGTCAACGAAAAAGTCGGCTGGCCCAGCCGGTCGCCAAAGCCATTCAGAAAAATCAAAAAAAGTCGCTTGGATAGAAACGGGATCGCCGAATATCGGTTCATCGGGTTTAATTTTAAGTTTTAGAGGAGATATGCCGAAGAAAAGAGAAAGTTTGTCGCCATCTTTTAAAATCTCCGAATTCAAACTTGTGGTCCCCGGTTCACCATTTAAAAAATAAGTCCAAAACTTCCCAGTCGAAGCGTCGGTCGTATAATCACTTATTCCATCCAACATAAGACCAAACGGATACCATGTTTTTTTTACCTCCCAGTTTTTATCGGCTGAAATTTTATCAATCGGACAAAAAGCGTTTGGACTTTTTGTCTGACCAAACTGGCTGTCAAAACAATCTTCGAATGAAACCGGGCCATAAAAAAGCCGGCCTTCGTTGGAATCAATCTTTAAAACAACATCCGTTGAGGCGACAACAAAAATCGGAAACAAAAATGCCGTCAAAAAAATGAGACCGGGAAATTTTTTACGGGAAAGTGTCATTCTTCTATGATTATTGATAAAAAATAAAGTTTGCCACCCGTCCCATCCTCGCGGCAAGCCGTTCCCTCGGATTACCTCGGCGAGGTATCGGGCGGGTGGCATCGGGGAAACTTTGTTGGAATAGTGTCGGCTCCGCCGACAGCAATTTATTATGTGGCCATTCAACCCCGCCCTAAAGGGACGGGGTCTTCTGGCCACTTCCAATAAAAAACCGCGACAATCAGCGCAGTTTTAATTTCAAAAAGACTAAAGTCTTCTTCTGCGCGGAAGGTTGTGTCGATTGAAGACCGGACTATCCGCCCTTAGAGCGAAATTACCGTTGCGGCACAGTGGAGGAATCACACCTCTCTTCCAAGCGTTCGGATATAACCGAGCGCTCCGCTTTCGCGGCAAACGACAATTCAAATTATATTGTTGCCTACCGCGCTGTCAAAGACAAAAATTTTTAAAAAACAAACTGGCTAAATAAGCAAAATTGTGATAATTTCTAATTTAACAATAAAAGACCAAGCAAACATGTCCGGACACAATAAGTGGAAACAAATAAAAGAGAAAAAAGGTAAAAGCGATGCTTTCAAAAGCAAAATTTTTTCAAAATATGCCAAATTGATAGCTGTAGAAGCTAAAAAGGCCGGAGGTAACCGAGAAGCGCCCGGTCTTAAATCGGTCGTCACCCGAGCAAAATCTGAAAATATGCCGAATGAAAATATTGAACGGGCAATAAAAAAAGCTACTGAGGCCGGAGGAATCTCAATGGAAACAATAGTTTATGAAGCCTACGGTCCGGGTGGAACAGCCATCATCATAGAAACCTTAACTGACAATCGAAATAAAGCCGTTCAGGAAGTTAAAGCGGCTTTGGCAAAAAATGAAATCGCCCTTGCTTCGCCCGGAAGTGCAATGTGGGCTTTTGAAAAAGACCCGGCCACAAACCATCTGATAGCAAAGACCACAGTTCCTTTGGAAGACTCTGATTTAATAAAACTTGAGAAAGCGGTAGAAGATCTCGAAAATTGTGAAGAAGTCCAGGAAGTTTTTACCAACGCCGAATAAAAATGAAAATTCTTGCCGTAGATCCGGGATACGACAGAATCGGTTTTGCCATTCTTGACGGCAGTCCGACCTCTCCTTTCTTACTTCATTCGGAATGCTTCATCACAGACCGAAAAAAAACCAGGGAAAAAAGACTTTCGGCAGTAGCCGAAAAAACAGCGAAAATTATTTCTGTTTTCGAGCCAGATGAAATGGCCATTGAAACTCTTTTTTTCAGCGCAAACCAAAAAACCGCCATCGGTGTCGCCGAAGCCCGTGGTGTCATTTTATCCGAAGCTGGCCGGCTAAATTTGAATGTTCGAGAAATAAATCCTAACTCGGTAAAAGTTGCGGTCACCGGATATGGAAAAAGTGATAAAAAAAGCGTGATGATGATGGTCGACCGGCTAGTCAAAATCAAAAAAAAACCGGAATTCGACGATGAGTACGATGCAATCGCCATCGGTTTAACCGCGTTGGCCACAAACAAAACAAAAAAAACAGCCTGACCGCGATATCCACAGTCTCGTTGTTTTCAAAAAAGGTTTTCTTTGATACAAATGTCTAAAATGCCGTTTCGACGGCCGATTAAAAATAAATAGTTCATTATGGTCAATCTCTACGACGACGAGAACGACGAGGCACGGGAAGAGGCAGAAGCTGAACCCGGACCGGATGACGGAGACGACGTTGTTGAAGATAGCTACGACGATTCTTACGAAATATAGCGAAAAACCCGCCGACAATGGCGGGTTTTTCGTCCTTTAATTATCCTAATTTTATTTTCACAAAACGATGTTTGCCGATTTTTAGGGAAATCTCCCCGTCTATTTTCATCGCCGGATCATTAATCTTTTCGCCGGTCATCATATTTCTAACAGCGCCCTCGGCAACCAAACGACGATATTCGCTCTTTGAAGAAACAACCCCGAAAGAAACCAGAACTTCACTTAGATCGCTACCAATTTTTGAAACGATTTCCTTGGCGTCCGCCTGACCTCCCTCTGAAAAAACCCTTATAAAATTTTTTCTGGCCGTCTCGGCTTTTTTTCGATCGTGATAAATAGCCACAACCTCTCCGGCCAAAATAAGCTTGGCATCTCTCGGATTCATTCCCGCCGAAAGACTATCGGCTATCTCTTTTATTTTTTCTGAGGTTAATTCAGTGCAAAGTTCCAACCCTGGCAAGATAAGGTTGTCGGTCCAACTCATCACTTTACCAAACATTTCTTCCGCCGAACTATCAAGCGCCACCATATTCCCCTCGGTTTTTCCCATTTTCCGCCCATCACTATCCTCTAAAAGTTTTGTGGCAATAACAAACTTTTCCTTGCCTGAAAGAGTTTTAGCCAAATCGCGACCAACAAGCATATTGAAAATCTGGTCGCTTCCGCCAAGCTCGCCGTCCACAGAAAGAGCAACGCTGTCGTAACCCTGAAGAAGCGGATAAAAAAATTCGTGTAGAAAAACCGGCTTGCCTTCTTCTTTGCGTTTTTTAAACATATCTCTTTCCAAAAGCTGTTCAACTGTTATTTTGGAAGCCAGGGGAATAAAATCTCTAAGAGACATCTTTCCAAGCCATTTTGAATTGTATTTAACAATCGCCTTGTTTGGACCAGAAAAAGAAAGCCAAAAACCGGCTTGTTTTTTATACTTAACGGAGTTTTCCAAGACCTCCTCTGGACTAAGCATTTTCCTGGAAGAAAGTTTTCCCGACGGATCGCCTATTGTAGCTGTAAAATCACCAATAAGAAGAACTATTTGGTGGCCGAGTTTTTGAAATTCAGACAGTTTTCTCAACTGAATGGCGTGGCCGAGATGCAAGGTCGGACCGGTCGGATCTATGCCGTGATATATCACCAACTTTTCGCCACTTTTCAAACGGTCCTCTAAAAATTCCCTTGAAGGGTAGATTGCTGTCACCCCCCTTTCAAGAGTCTCTCTTATTAATTTATTTCTTTCTTCATCTTTCATAAAATAAAATTTAAAGTTTGTTGTTTCCGGCAAAATAAACCGCGGATATCCTGAGCGCTTCCAATAAATCTAGCACATCAAAAAAAATTTGTCTTTTTTTGAAAAAGCTGAAGGCGAAAGGGTCTTATGTTAAGATGTAGGCGTGGTTTTTGGATTTTTCAGAAAGCTAAACCGTTTAAAAAACGAGCTCGTTATTGCCTTTCTGGCAATGTTTTTTTTCTTTTCGAGCGTCACTGTTCTATGGATGGCCTCGCTTAAACTGCCTGATCTGCAGTCTTTTGACAACCGAGTGATAAGCCAGTCAACAAAAATTTACGACCGGACTGGGGAAATTCTCTTATATGACATCAACCAGGGAATAAAAAGGACGGTGATAAAGGGTTCAGACATATCCAGAAATATAAAAAACGCAGCTGTAGCGATTGAAGATGCCGAATTTTATCAGCATCGCGGTATAAAACCGACAGCTATAATACGAGCCGTTTTGGCAAATCTCAGTTCCGGCTCATACAGTCAGGGCGGTTCTACTATTACCCAACAAGTCATAAAGAATGCGCTTCTAACAACTGAAAAAAGCATCGGCCGAAAATTAAAAGAATGGATTTTGTCTGTAAAACTTGAGCGGGAAATGAACAAAGACGAGATTCTGGCTCTTTACTTAAATGAAGCGCCTTACGGTGGAAACATTTACGGGGTAGAAGAAGCGGCTAAAAGTTTTTTCGGCAAAAAGGCGTCCGAAGTTTCAGTAGCTGAAGCGGCCTATCTGGCCGCTCTGCCAAACGCTCCGACTTTTTATTCGCCCTATGGTGGCAACCGGCAAGCTCTTGAAAAAAGAAAAGATTTGGTTTTGCAGAAAATGCTTTCTTACGGTTTTATTGAAGAAGAAGAATTTGAAACAGCCATTGGAGAAAAAGTTGCCTTCAGGCCACAGGAAGACACCGGGCTGAAAGCCCCCCACTTCGTGATGTATGTCAAAGAAAAACTGGAAGCCCAATTCGGACCAAATGTTATGCAATCAAGCGGTTATAAAGTAATTACCACCCTTGATTATGATCTCGAAAAAAAAGCGGAAGAAATAGTCAAACGCTATGCTTTAGAAAATGAAAAAAAATATAACGCCGAAAATGCTTCTATTGTCGCCGTTGAAAATAAAACCGGAGAAATAATCGTTATGGCCGGATCACGAGATTACTTCGACAAAGAAATAGACGGCAACTACAACATAGCCACAGCCCTAAGACAACCGGGCTCTTCATTTAAACCTTTCGTCTATGCCGCCGCTTTGCGAAAAGGTTATACCCCAGAAACCGTACTTTTTGATGTCAAAACCCAATTTTCAACAGAATGTAATCCGGACGGAACACCAAAAACAGCAGAAAACGAGGACAAATGCTACACGCCGGAAAATTATGACAACATTTACCGTGGGCCTATCACCTTGAGAAACGCCCTAGCTCAATCAATAAATATTCCGGCCATAAAGGTTCTTTATCTTGCCGGATTAAGAAACGCTCTCGATTTGGCCAGCGACATGGGAATAACGAGCTTGAAAGACCCTGATAGATACGGCTTAACGCTTGTTCTTGGTGGCGGAGAAGTCTCACTCCTTGATATGACCTCCGCCTACTCGGTTTTTGCCAACGACGGAGTAAAATCGGGACCAGATTCAATAATCCGAATCGAAGATAATGACGGAAAGGTTGTTTGGGAAAAAAACGCTTCCTGGAAAAAAGTCCTGGAAACATCCGTGGCAAGAAAAATAACCAGTGTATTGAGCGACAATGAAGCCAGAACACCGGCCTACGGTCGTTCAAACCCTCTTTACTTCCCCGGCTACGATGTGGCGGCCAAAACAGGCACGACCAACGATTACCGAGACGCTTGGATAGTCGGCTACACGCCGGCAATAGCCGTCGGCGCCTGGGCCGGTAACAATGACAACACTCCGATGGAAAAAAAAGTGGCGGGTTATTTGGTGGCGCCGATGTGGAATGAGTTTATGAAAGAAATTATTCTTAGCCGACCAGCCGAACGATTCAAAGTGCCCGATCTTGAGAATACGCCCGAAAATTCGCTCAAACCCGTTCTTCGTGGAGAATGGCTAGGAGGAGAGTATTACTCGGTTGATCAACGAACCGGCCTGCCGTTTACACCCGGAACACCGGAAGAATATCGCGAAGAAAAAGTCGTACCAAACATACACACCATTCTTTACTGGTTGGACAAAAACAATCCGAACGGTCCAAAGCCGTCCTTTCCGGAAAACGATTCCCAATTTTATTTATGGGAAGAACCTATCCAGAAATGGGTTCGAGAAAACAGAGTTTATGAAAATTTAAAGATAGAAAAACCCGTCTCTTTACCAACAAACCAAGAAACAAACCGAACTGAAAAAACCGCTTTCTCGATATCAATCGTTTCGCCAAAACAAAACACCCCATATTCACCCTCTTCAAAAATTCCCATTGAGGTTTCTTTTCCGGCCGGCGCCACGCCTAAAAGGGTTGAATATTATGTAAACGGCCAGTTTATGGGCTCGTCCGTATTAAGTCCGTTCTCAACATCTTTCATTCCGAAAGAAGTGGCACCTATCCAAAAATACAACAATGTTCGCGCTTCGGCTTTCAATGAAAAAGGAGAAAAAGTTGAGGCTAGTCTTTCTTTTATCGTTGATTTTTAAAAATAAAGTTTGCCACCCGTCCCATCCTCGCGGTAAACCGTTCCCTCGGATTA